>CALKWW010000083.1 GCA_938003945.1 uncultured Bacillota bacterium
CCCATGCCATAAAAGTTGCATCCGATTTAACTAAAGATGACATAATTATAGTCAACCTCTCTGGAAGAGGAGATAAGGATGTAAGCCAGGTCCTTGACTTTATGCAAAATAACAATAGCTAACCATCAGGGTCAGACTTCTGTCTGACCCTTTTTATAAATGAAAGGAGATTCTATATGATTTGGACAGGTTTTCTTGCAAGTTTACTTGCCGGTCTCGCCACAGGAGTTGGTGCAATTCCGGTTCTTTTTACGAAGGATATATCCGATAGAGCCCTAGACGGACTATTAGGCTTTGCCGCAGGGGTAATGCTAGCTGCAACCTCCTTTAGTCTCATAATACCAGCCATTGACAGGGGCGGAGGTGGCTTTAGAGGGGCTGTAATCGCTGCAATTGGCATAATCCTTGGTGGAATATTTTTAGATCTAATAGATACTGCATTCCCACATATCCATGCAGTTGCAGGAATAGAAGGAGATCCTTCCCCTAGCCTCAAGAAGATATGGCTCTTCGTAATAGCAATAACCATACATAATTTCCCTGAAGGGTTGGCAGTCGGTGTGGGTTTTGGCGATGGAGATATTGCCAATGGGACTACTCTCGCAATAGGTATTGCTCTACAAAATATGCCAGAAGGTTTGGCAGTGGCCCTTGCCCTAGTGAGAGAAAAATATTCTCCCTGGAAAGCCTTTTTAGTAGCACTGTTGACAGGACTAGTAGAACCCATAGGAGGACTTATAGGAATAGTTCTAGTACAAGTGGCACGACCTATACTTCCTATTGCATTAGCATTTGCTGCCGGTGCCATGCTCTTTGTAATAAGCGATGAGATAATTCCGGAAACTCACTCTGGTGGAAATCAGCGCATAGCTACCTATGGCGTCTTAATCGGTTTTGTAGTTATGATGATACTGGATGTATCCCTTGGATAGCATAAGAACTTTTACAACCAGCATATTCTCATGCCAATATACTTGCCTGTTCCTCTGTAATTTGCCATTTAAGTTCCTCTCCTTGAACATAGCGTTCTAGTTCTTCCACCATATATCTACCCATTCTATTACATTCCTTATCCAGAGAACCTGCAATATGAGGAGTTAAAATCACATTGGGCAGGGAGTATAGGGGCGACTCTGGTCTAGGGGGTTCTGGATATGTGACATCCAGTATTGCCATGAGGTCGGGACGCCTTTTTAACACTTCTATCATCTCATCCTCCCTAACTACAGCTCCTCGGGCAGTGTTTATGAAAGATGCGTTAAGTTTCATTGAACCAAAATGCCTTCCTGTAATCATACCTTCTGTTTCTTTGAGCCATGGGGTGTGAAGCGATACTACATCAGAACGGGAAAAGATCTCATCTAGACTACATAACTCTACACCTAATTCCTGCGCAGTATCCTCGTCTATATAGGGATCATAGGCAATTACATTTATCTCAAACTGCTTTAACATCTCACATACATAGCGTCCTATCATGCCTAGGGATATAATACCCACAGTGCTATTATACCCTCCAGGTACTGTCATCTTTTCTCTGGGGTATCTACCTTCTTGCTTTATGGAGATTACAAATTGCCACCCTAGCTTTAGACAAAATAGGATCTGAGATAAGGTGAATTCTGCTACAGGTATACCATTTGCTGCATATGCACTAGTTATAATTATGCCTCTGTCCCAAAAATCGGGTGTTACAACGCCCTTTATGGACCCTGCGCCATAAAACACAGATTTTAGATTTGGTGCTGCATTTAAAAACTCTTCATCCATGGACGGACCTCCCCAACCTGAAAAGATCACTTCACCTTGATTTAAAAGTGATAAGTTTTCTCTTATAGATGTCCTGGTCTGTACCGGAGCATATATATCTACCAGCTTTGCAATATCCCGTTGCTCATCTTCCCCATATATGCGTTCATAAGATCTTTCATCTAAAATATACAGTCCTTTTAACATTATCTCTACCCCCTTCTTAGGTTTACATATTATAATTGGGCCATCACTATGCAATAATCTCTAATAATTATAACATATATTGGCATATATTTACGGAAAATTGTACCATTAGTTATGTCTTTATAATGTGGTCATATTAATTCTGGAAAAACAATCTATAATATGTGATAAAATGAATATATACATAGAATAGTGGAGGTTGTACAATGAAAAATAAGCCTTTTTCTCTACTCATAAAACCCGCATCGGCAGACTGCAATCTGCGATGTGATTACTGTTTCTATATAGACAAGCTAAATTTGTATCCTGATGAAAAAATCCATAGAATGACCAATGAGGTCTTAGAAAAGTTGATATCTTCATATATGGCAACTGATCAACCTATGTATGTCTTTGGCTGGCAAGGTGGTGAGCCTACTCTCATGGGAGTAGATTTTTTCCGGAAAGTAGTAGAGCTCCAACAAACATATGGAAAGCCAGGCGATACCATCTCTAACGGACTTCAAACCAACGGAATCCTCATAGATGACGAATTTGCACAGTTTCTTGCCGAATATAACTTTCTTGTAGGCATTAGCTTAGATGGCCCTGAAGAGATTCATGACAGATACAGGTGGGATATAGGCAAAGTGGGCACCCACAGGAGAGTAGTTGACACCATCAGATGTCTAGAGCGAAACAAAGTCGAATACAATATACTCACTTTAGTAAACTCTGCCAACGTAGATAGAGGCGGAGAAGTCTATAGATATCTCTGTGATATGGGGATACGGTTTCATCAATATATACCTTGCGTTGAGTTTGACAATAATAACAACAAGATGCCCTTTGCCATAACTGGGGAAGAATGGGGAAAATTTTTATGCGATGTTTTCGATGAATGGGTTAAAGCTCATATCTATAATGTGTCCATACGATTTTTTGACTCTATATTAAACCTAATGCTACACGGCTCATATACCTCATGTCATATGGCAGGGAACTGCTGTCAATACTTTGTCGTGGAATACAACGGAGATATATACCCTTGTGATTTCTTTGTAGAACCTTCTCTCAAACTAGGAAACATACATAGTACTACTTGGGAAACTGCTATTGCCTCAGAGCTATACCAAAATTTTGGTGCTGAAAAGAATAAGTGGAATAGTGTCTGTACATCTTGCGAGTATCTCATATATTGCTCCGGTGACTGCCTTAAACATCGCATATATGGTGAAAATCCATCGCAGACCCTAAGCTGGCTATGTGATGGATATAAAAAATTCTTTGAACATTCTATTCCAGTGTTTAAGGAAATTGCATCCGATTTTCAGGCAAAGCAAAATATAAAGGATGGACTATTTTGCGATAGAAAGTTTGGAAGGAATGATACTTGCTTTTGTGGTAGTGGTAATAAGTATAAGAAGTGTCATGGT
>CALKWW010000084.1 GCA_938003945.1 uncultured Bacillota bacterium
ATACAAAATCATTCTACCATATAGTGGGGAGAAAAGCAATTATGATTTTTTCTTGAGTTTCCGTAAAAAATTATAGTTGCTTGTATAATTAAATGCAACATTAAAAAATAAATAGACGACAAGCTTAAATAAAAAGAGCTTGTTTGCAATATACGCAAACAAGCTCTTTTTATTTAAGCTTCTATATTATTTGTTTTTTAGATTAAACCAAGCATCAAGTCCTGGGTATATTGCCATATCGCCCAGTTCTTCCTCTATACGAAGGAGCTGATTATACTTTGCCACCCTATCTGTTCTAGAAGGTGCCCCTGTCTTTATCTGACCTGCATTCATTGCTACAACTAGATCGGCAATTGTGGTATCTTCTGTCTCACCAGATCTGTGAGATACAACTGCAGTATAGTTTGCCCTATTAGCCATCTCAATTGCATCTATTGTCTCGGTAAGTGTACCTATCTGGTTTACCTTTATGAGTATTGAATTGGCAGACCCAAGCTCAATACCCTTTTTTAGCCTCTCAGTGTTTGTAACAAATAGATCATCGCCTACTATCTGGATCTTGTCTCCGAGTTTCTCATTCATCATCTTCCAGCCATCCCAGTCCTCTTCAGCTAATCCATCTTCCAATGAGATGATTGGATATTTGTCGACAAGGTCTGCGTAGTAGTCAACAAGTTCATCGGCAGTCCTTACAACGCCTTCCCCTGGGAAGTAATATTTTCCATCATCTTCGTTATAGAGCTCTGTTGCAGCTGCATCTATAGCTATTCTGATGTCATCCCCTGGCTTATATCCTGCCTTTTCAACTGCCTCTAGTATAACCTCAATTGCCTCTTCGTTAGTCTTAAGGTTAGGCGCAAACCCACCTTCATCACCAACGGCAGTACTATAACCCTTATCTGAAAGAACCTTCTTTAGGCTGTGAAATACCTCTGCACACATACGAAGCGCCCCTCTAAATGAAGTGGCACCAACTGGCATTACCATAAACTCTTGAATGTCTACAGTATTATCAGCATGTTCACCACCATTTAGTATATTCATCATAGGTACAGGAAGTGTCTTAGCATTTACTCCACCTATGTACTTATATAGGGGCATTCCAAATTGATTGGCAGCTGCCTTTGCAACAGCTAATGATACGCCAAGTATTGCGTTGGCACCAAGTTTAGCTTTGTTATGAGTTCCATCGAGTTCAATCATAAGCTCATCTATTGCCACCTGATCTAGTGCATCCATGCCAATTATTTCATTTGCTATTATATTATTTACATTGTCTACTGCATTGAGTACTCCTTTACCTCCATACCTCTCCTTGTCACCGTCTCTTAATTCAACAGCTTCAAATGCACCTGTAGATGCACCAGATGGTACAGCCGCCCTACCTACTGCGCCTCCATCTAAAAATACTTCTACCTCTACAGTGGGATTACCCCTTGAATCGATTATTTCCCTGGCCAATACATCGATTATTGTTGTCATGTATATCTCTCCTTTCATCTCTCTAAAAGACTCTTACCTGTCATCTCATCAGGCTTTTTAATATCCATAAGGTCTAAAATGGTAGGAACTATATCAGCTAGCCTACCTTCTTCTCTCAGCTCCATATCCTTCAAATTCTCATCTACCAATATAAAGGGTACAGGATTAGATGTATGGGCAGTATGTGGCTCACCTGTCTCATAGTCTAACATCTGTTCAGCATTACCATGATCTGCAGTTATGAGGACCCTTCCTCCTGCCCTTAAAATTGCCTCCACAGTACGACCTGCACATTCATCCACTGCCTCTACCGCATTGATTGCTGCATCCATATCTCCAGTATGCCCTACCATATCACAGTTTGCATAGTTTAGCACTATTACATCGTACTCACCAGATTCAATACGCTCTATAACCTCATCAGTAACCTCATAGGCGCTCATCTCTGGCTTTAAATCATAGGTTGCAACCTTAGGCGAAGGTATGAGTACCCTATCTTCTCCTTCATTTGGGTGTTCCACCCCACCATTGAAGAAAAATGTAACATGGGCATATTTTTCAGTCTCTGCAATTCTGAGCTGTTTTAATCCTAAACTACTTATATATTCACCAAAAGTGTTTGTAAGGTGTTCAGGTTCATAAGCCACATGTATATCTTTAAATGTCTCATCATATTGGGTCATAGACACAAAATATACAGGGAAATGCCCTCTTTCTCTATCAAAACCATTAAATCCAGGTTCTATAAAGCTACTTGTAAGCTGCCTTGCCCTATCTGGACGAAAATTGAAAAATATTATAGAATCATTTTCATCTATTGTAGAGATTGGCTTACCACTATTTTTTATCACCGTAGGCATTACAAACTCGTCATATACATCATCTGCATATGACTGCTCCATGGCTTGGACAGCACTATCTGCCTCTACCCCAACACCTTCTACTAGGGCATCATAGGCAAGCTTAGTTCTATCCCAACGTTTATCCCTATCCATGGCGTAATATCTACCTGATACTGTGGCAATTCTGCCAAACTCTAGTTCTTCAAGCTTTGCCTCTAGTTTTTCTATATAGTCCTTTCCACTTGCAGGAGGAACATCTCTTCCATCCATAAAACAGTGGATATATACGTCTGAAAGTCCACTCTTTTTTGCAAGTTCAACTAGAGCATATAGATGCTCTATATGACTGTGTACACCACCATCAGATACAAGACCCATGAGATGCAGCTTTGAATTTTTCTCTTTCACATTCCCAATTGCACCTAAGAGAGCCCGGTTTTCAAAAAAACTTTCATCCTCTATGGCCTTGCTCACACGCGTATAATCCTGGTATACAATTCTACCAGCCCCAATATTCAAATGGCCAACCTCAGAATTGCCCATTTGACCTTCAGGCAACCCCACATCTAATCCACTGCCCTGTATTGAGACATGGGGATATGCATTCCATAGTCTATCTAGGTTAGGTGTGTGTGCTTCATATATAGCATTTCCTTCATTTCTAGGATTTAGTCCAAAACCATCTAATATTATAAGTGCTGTCAAATCTCTCTTAGCCATATATTCCTCCTAGTAGTTTACAATCTTTTCAAAATCTTCAGCTGTCAAACTGGCTCCACCAATTAGACCACCGTCAATCTGGGGCATAGCCATGAGCTCTTCTATATTGGCAGGTTTTACGCTACCACCATATTGAATACGTACAGCCTCTGCCACATCGTCTCCATATACATTAGCTATGGCCTCTCTTATATAGCCTATTACTTCATTTGCCTCTTCTGATGATGCTGTCTTTCCAGTGCCAATTGCCCATATAGGCTCATAGGCAATTACAACCTTTTTAGCATCTTCAGCTGACACACCTTTAAGTGCTATCTTTGTCTGTAGTTTCACTAATTCTTCAGTAACACCCTGTTCACGTTGCTTTAAAGACTCTCCAACACATATTATGGGCAAAAGTCCATGTTTCAGTGCAGCGAGTACCTTGGTATTTACTAGTTCATCGGTTTCACCGAAATATTGTCGTCTCTCTGAATGTCCAATCAATACATATTTGACTCCAAGTTCTTTGAGCATTACAGGAGATACCTCACCTGTAAATGCACCACTTTCCTCAAAATGCATATTTTGAGCACCAAGTTCAATATTAGTACCCTCTATAACCTCTTTGGCTACAGGTAAACAGACAAAAGGAGGACACACAACAACCTCTACATCTGTGTCCTTCACAAGTGGTATCAATTTATGTATTAATTCCATCGCTTCAGATGGCGTTTTGTTCATCTTCCAATTCCCAGCAATTATTGGTCTTCTCATTAATAACTCTCCTTACACATCCCAGCTCCCGCCCAGGACTCCCTGGGCGGTGATATCTGGGTAATCTATATTAAAAATTTAGGGGGCAAATTTACATATCGTTGAGGGCAGTAACCCCTGGAAGTGCCTTTCCTTCTAGAAATTCTAGGGATGCTCCTCCCCCTGTGGATATGTGAGTCATCTTATCGGCGTAGCCTAACTGTTCTACAGCAGCTGCAGAATCGCCACCACCGATAATAGTAGTTCCCTTACATTTGCTCATATACTCGGCAATGGCCTTTGTACCCTCTGCAAATGCAGGCATTTCAAACACACCCATAGGTCCATTCCATACAACTGTCTTGGCAGATTCAATCTCAAAGCCAAAGAGCTCTCGAGTCTTAGGTCCAATGTCTAGTCCCTCCCAATTAGCAGGGATCTTATCACTGTCTACAACCTTGTGTTCTGCATCTGCCTTGAACTCAGTTGCAACAACTGTATCTACGGGTAGTAAAAACTTAACGCCCTTTGAGTCAGCCTTTGCCATGAGTTCTTTTGCAAGGTCAACCTTATCATCTTCTACAAGGGAATTACCCACCTCATAACCCTTGGCCTTAAAGAATGTATAGGCCATTGCACCACCAATTATGAGTGTATCTACCTTATCTATAAGATTTTCTATAACTCCTATCTTGTCGGATACCTTTGCACCACCTAGCACTGCCACAAATGGACGCTCCGGATCACTTAGTGCACTACCCATTACATCCAATTCCTTCCCTATTAAGTAGCCAGCTACTGCTGGTAAGAATTTTGCAACACCTGCTGTTGAAGCATGTGCTCTATGGGCTGTGCCAAAGGCATCGTTTACATATATGTCTCCAAACTCTGCAAGAGCTTTTGCGAAGTTTGCATCATTTTGCTTTTCTTCCTTGTGAAAACGAACATTTTCAAGGAGAACTATCTCTCCTTCTTTTACGTTTTTCACAGCCTCTTTTGCACTATCGCCAATGACATCATTGGCCATAGTCACCTTTTTACCAATTAACTCCTCAAGTCTCTTTGCTATGGGAGCTAGGCTGAAGGCTTTTTCATAGCCTTCACCCTTTGGTCTGCCAAGATGTGACATTAGCACAACCTTAGCATCATTGTCAACTAAATATTTTATAGTAGGTAATGCCGCCCTTATACGGGTATCGTCTGTTATGTTCCTATCATCATCAAGTGGAACATTGAAGTCTACCCTAACTAGGACACGCTTACCCTTGACGTCTACATTTTCTACCGTCTGTTTGTCCATAATACCCACTCCCTCTAAAATAGTGGTACTCTATATAGTACGTCTATTAAAGTCCTTTTTCTGCAATGTAGTATGCAAGATCAACTATTCTATTGGAGTAACCCCACTCGTTGTCATACCAAGAAACAACCTTTGCCATGTTGCCATCCATAACCATTGTGGATAGTCCATCTACAATTGAAGATCTAGGATCTTGTTTGAAGTCTATAGATACAAGTGGTTCATCTGTATATCCAAGTACTCCCTTCATTGGACCTTCTGCTGCTGCCTTTAATGCTGCATTTATCTCCTCTACTGTTGTATCCTTTTCAAGCTCAACAACAAGGTCTACAATTGAAACAGTAGGAGTAGGTACCCTCATTGCAAAACCATTTAATTTACCTTTAAGCTCTGGAAGTACAAGGGCAACTGCCTTTGCAGCACCGGTTGTTGTGGGAACAATTGAAAGTGCGGCTGCTCTACCACGTCTTAGATCCTTATGTGGTAAATCTAGGATCTTTTGGTCTGTTGTATATGAGTGAACTGTAGTCATAAGTCCCCTCACAATTCCAAATTCATCATTTACTACCTTTGCAAATGGAGCTAGGCAGTTGGTTGTGCAAGATGCATTCGAAATAATGTGGTGATTTGCAGGATCATATTCATCCTCGTTTACACCCATTACAATTGTGATATCTTCGTTCTTAGCCGGAGCGGATATTAATACCTTCTTAGCACCAGCTTCTATATGCTTCATAGCTTGCTCTTTTGATCTAAAGATTCCTGTTGACTCGATTACAATGTCAACACCTAGATCCTTCCAAGGTAGATTTGCAGGATCTCTCTCTTCAAATATCTTGATCTCTTTGCCATCTACAACTAGCTTATCATCACATACCTCTACCTCACCGTCAAATTTTCCAAAACAAGAGTCATACTTTAAAAGATGAGCAAGAGTATTAGCATCTGTAAGATCGTTTATAGCGACAACATCCAGCTTGCCTTCGTATTTATCCACTGCCACCTTAAATGCGTTTCTTCCTATTCTACCAAAACCATTGATTGCAACTTTAACACTCATTATTTTTTCCTCCCTACGTATGTATTTTATTTATATTAAGCTGCCCACATTTTGTGGATAGCCACTGCTCTTACATTATATACCCGTCACAGACAAAATTAAACCCTTTATTGAGATTTAGTCCTATAGAAATTTAATATCTGTCTAGCTGCTCCCTCATCAGTTATGAGAACTCCACTTCCCCAATGAGAATATACTGCTGCTATAGCCTCTGCCTTCTGTCTACCTCCGGCTACCCCCACCCTCTTTGGAATCTTCTTCAAATCGGTAGTCCTAAGTCCTATACAATTGGAGGCATATACCACTTCACCTTGACTATTGAAATAATAGCCGAAAGCCTCTGCTACGGCGCCGGCGCTCCTTAGGGACGTCTTGAGTGTGCTCGGCAAATTTCTGCGCACTGCCATATCCTCTGCCCTGCCTATACCATATACTAGTATCTGGGCATTTTTAAGCCATCTTATGACCTCCTGTATATCAGGTTCATTTAAAAGTGTCTCTGCAGCCTCTGCTCCTAGCTGATCTGGAACATGGAGCATCCTGTATTGGCCTCCTAACCTCTTTGCAAATATAGAGGCTATTATATTGGATTGATTCTCAACCTCGCGGCCCATCCCACCCCTTGCCGGAATAACTACTATATCCGTTTCCTCTTTAGCTTGGGAAAGGGATTTTGCAACAGAGGCCATTGTAGAGCCCCCTGTAACTGCAATGACACTATCATTAGATATTATCTCCATCAGATAATTTGCAGCTGCTCTACCTAGCTCCTTTTGCACTGAGACATCGTCATCTACATCGCCTGATACAATTAATACTTTCTCAAGGCCAAGTCTAAATTGGACTTCTCGTTCTAGCTCGCTTATTCCAAATATCTCATCACTAAAGTTTCTTAGTCCCTCCAACATAGCCTTCCCTCGAGATGTTATCATCATACCTATAGCATCAGCACTTATAAAGCCAGCCTCTTTTAAAAAATCGGTCTCACTACGTACTGTCCTCTCGCTTATCTCGAGTAATGTAGCCAAACTTCGCCTACCGATAGGCTGGTTTATATATATGCTCTGTAATATAGTATACCGCTTTTTAAATATTTCTATAGATTCAGGTATGAATTTTTTAAGGAGCTTGTGGGTATCTATTATAATCCTCTCCATTTCAGGACGTTTTATGTCCCACCACTGTAGGAAACGTCCCACCTTTGTTAAATAAATATCAATTTCATCTCTCATTAGACATTGTATAACAATTTCCCAATGATTGCAACAGGGTAAATTTAATATTTTGTCAGATGTCCTTCAATGTGTAATTCAGGATAATCAAGCTGTCTTAGAGCTTCATATACCACGATAGCCACAGAGTTTGAAAGATTAAGTGACCTTGCATTCTGCCTCATGGGTATACGTATACATCTATCGTAGTACCTATTTAAAAGTTCCTCCGGCAACCCCGCAGTCTCCTTACCAAAGAATATAAAGCTATCTTCCATATAGGGCACATCGCTATGACGCCTTTTTCCCTTGGTAGTGGCAAAATAAAATTTTCTATCGTCATAATAATCAAATAGCTCATCCATACTCTCGTGAATACGTATATCTAAGAGTTTCCAATAATCAAGTCCTGCACGCTTTAGATGTTTATCATCAATTTTAAATCCCAAGGGCTTTACCAGATGAAGTATGCTTCCTGTTGCCCCGCATGTTCTTGCAATATTACCTGTATTTTGTGGTATCTCTGGTTCAACCAGTACAATATGAATTGGCACTATAGCCCTACCTCATCCATAGCCTGTCTTAGCACTTGGCCCGACCTTTTAAAGCCCTCTATCTCTTCATCCTTTAAAGGTAGTTCTAATACCTTTGATACACCACCACTATTTACAATTGTGGGCAGACTTAGACACAGATCCTCCACACCGTAATATCCTTCCATTAGAGATGATACAGGTAATATGGCATTTTCATCTCTCAATATTGCTTCAACTATTCGCCTAACTGCTAAGGCAACAGCATAATAGGTAGCTCCCTTTCCCTCTATTATCTCATATGCTGACTTCTTTGTATTTTCAAATATAGCCTGTCTCTCTTCTAATTTACAAGCCTGTTCACATCTAAAGCAATAGTCATCTAAGGGCATACCTGCAATATTTGTAATACTCCACGCTGGGACTTCAGTATCACCATGTTCTCCTATTATATAGGCGTGAACATTTTGGGGTGACACATGGCAATGTTCGCTAAGAAGATATTTGAACCTAGCACTATCAAGTACGGTCCCAGAACCTATAACTTGATTAGCAGGTAGACCTGAAAACTTCCATGTTGCATATGTGAGTATATCGACAGGATTTGTAACCACCAATATGACACAATCTCTATTTTTCTCTACTATTTTGGGAACTATGGACTTGAACACCTCTATATTTCGCTTTAGGAGATCTATACGAGTCTCCCCTGGCCTTTGCGCTGCACCTGCAGTTATTATAACTATATTTGAATCGCTACAGTCATCATAGGTGCCAGCCCTTATCTTAGTTGAAGGTACAAAGGCTATACCATGATTTAAATCCATAATTTCACCTGACAGCCTCTTTTCATTTAAGTCTATTAGAGCTATCTCAGAGGTTGTACCAGCATTCATCAGTGCAAAGGCAGTGGTTGCTCCGACTAGGCCGGCGCCAATTATGGTTACTTTATCAGATATAAATTGTTTTTCCATTTTTCTCCCTCCTTTATAAGATGGGCAATATTGATTAGAAAATCTAGCCCAAATAAATTTACCTTATTGCAATATATGGATAATCATTTTTGCTACTAATCTAATGAAAGTATTCAAGTTTATAGGCTAGTATTTTAGTATTAAACTTGTATAATCATAATATACCCTAATATGGAATTTGAAACAACATTTTTTAGGCTGAAAGTATAATGGTCCATAATGTAAAGCATCACTTCCCTTTAAAATAAGAGTTTTTTCCTACTAGCCTTAATATCTTACAAATGCTATAATGTATGTAAGGAGTGAATACTATGTATTCTGTTGGAGATATAATGGCACAGAAGATAGGAGAAGTTCAAAGTCGCTTACCTTATGGCATTAACATAGGGAGCAGTACATATACTTCAAATGTGCAAGACAATAGAGTAGAAAATAACTTCATAAATGACTCTTTGAACACTGAATATTCAAATGAGAAAAATCTAGACTTTGACGATATTTTACAGGATATATTGGAGACACATAGGGTAAATCCAACAAGATATTCTTCTATTTATATGCCAGCAAATACTGAGGCTAATTATGATTCGCATATACCAGAAGTAACAGAGTCTATTTGTCAATCTCTATATAATTCTTATATGCCTACAATAGCCCCCATGTACAACTCATATGTAAGTGATAGCGCTAAAATATCAAATACCAACTATGACAGTATAATAGAATGCATATCTAACCGGTATTCAGTGCCTTCTAATTTGATAAAATCAGTCATAATGGCAGAATCCGGATTTAACCCCGATGCAGTATCACATGCAGGGGCTATGGGACTTATGCAGCTCATGCCATCCACCGCTAGAAGGCTAAATATCTCCAATCCCTTTGACCCAACTGAAAATATAGACGGAGGAACTAGATACTTAAAGGGGCAGATCGACAAATTCGGAGGTAATATTGATCTTGCTCTAGCTGCATATAATTGGGGACCTAACAATATCTCTAAAAACAACATCACAGATTTAAGTGATCCTAGACAATTTGCCAAACTTCCAACTGAGACTCAAAATTACATAAAGAGAATACGAAGTTACCTCTAAATTCTCAAAAAGGGCATAGTAGACAAAGTTCTACTAAGCCCTTTTTGCAATCTACTCTACTCACTATTTAATGTCTATCTTTCTGCCTCTTCTTCTATTTTCCTTACTCTTTGGTAATGTAATCTCTAGTACACCATTTTTGTATTCTGCTACTACATCTTCATGCTCTATTCCTTGAACTATGAAGCATCGTGCAGCTTGATCATATCTTCTCTCGCGTCTAATATAGTTTTCACTCTCTTCATCTACTCGCTCGTCCTTCTTAGCTTTTATGGTCAAACGGTCATCTATAAGCTCTATCTCTATATCCTCTTTATCAAATCCTGGCATATCTGCTTCTATTATATATTCTTTATCTGTTTCCTTTATATCTGCTCTAATGCCTGTATCAAAATCTGTGAGAAAGTCAGTATTAAAGAAATCATCTACATAGTTGAAAAAATTATCTACATAACTATTGAAAACATCCTCAAATGGACTCAAACCACGCCTTCTTCTGATGGGTACTATATCTCTTTTATTTCTCATTTACAATTCTCCTTTCATTAACTATGATTTCTTATCTTTCTGTATATATTATACATAGTAGGTCAAAGATAGTCAAAGTTAGTAAAAGAAGAATTTTGTGGGATATACCTACTCACAATCTATCCCACCCAATTAGATTTAAGTTTCTGACCTTATCTTACCTTTATGTAGATAATCACACCTTTATAGTTCCATACTTCCTTATATCTAAAACTGTAATTGCCCCTTTCCCAAATATGGCTTCTATCATATCGGTATATATAGCTGTCATAGTTCTTGGCAGATAAGCCTGTATAGTCCCGGCGAATCCTCCCCCATGGACTCTACATGCACCTTGTATTTGCTTTTTCTCCATAAATTGCTCTGTAAGGGCAAGGCAAAGTGTCACACCCTGCTCCTCTGTGTCGTGCGTGGCATATACATTTTGTAGCCATCTCCATGAGCTACTTCCCGACTCATTTACAAGCTGTAGGAAGAGTGGAAAATTCTCCTGTTTAAGAGCATCTACCTGGCGCTCTACCCTAGCGTTTTCAGCAAAAAAATGCATTCCTCTCAATATAGCCCTATCTCCCACCTTCTCCCTAAGCATGGGTATATCTGCAATGAGTTTGTCCATTGAAAACTCCCTACATACTCTACCTCCCATTGCTTGGGCTAAAGCCTTCATCTCTCTGGGTATTGCCGCATAGTCCTCTGTCAAATCTGCATGGCTACCCCCTGTGTCTACTACAATGAGATCATAGCCTTGTAGCCTCATATCAAAATCTATTTTCTCCACTGCAGGATTGTCTTCATCTTTAAAGTCAATTGTTACAAAACCACCTATGGCACAGGCCATCTGATCCATAAGTCCACAGGGCTTACCAAAAAAGTTGTTTTCAGCATATTGACCTACCTTTGCAAGTGTCTCAGGCTCTACCTTGCCATCATTATAGAGATGACTAAATATAGTGCCAATGAGTACCTCTATAGATGCCGAGGAACTAAGCCCAGAGCCTGGCAGTACGTCACTATTTATATAGGCATTGAAACCACCTATTTTGAAGCCAAGTTGTACAAAATAATAGGCAATACCTCTTATAAGGGCAGTAGTTGTGCCCTCCTCTTCTCCTACAGGATCTAATGTGTTGAGGTTGGCCACAAAGGGTTTATCAAATCCTTTAGAATATATTGTTACGATTTCATCTTCTGTAGGTGTTGCAACGGCAATAGAGTCTAAATTCACCCCTGCAGCAAGTACCCTACCTAAGTTGTGATCTGTGTGGTTACCCCCTATCTCTGTCCTCCCTGGTGTACTGAACAGTTGTACATCACCTTCGTATTTAAATAGCTCTCTAAACAGATCTATACTCGCTTTATACCTCTTCTCTTGCCTCTGCACTATATTATCATCATTGCCATATAGGGTTTTAAATAAATCTTTTGTCCTGTCATCAAATACAAATGCCATACTATTATTACCTCCTCATTTGTCATTAAATCCATTGGGGTTTTGTGAATGCCATTGCCAAGCTGTCTTTACAATATCATCCAATGTAGTATATCTAGGGATCCATCCTAGCTCATCCATTATCTTCTTAGAACTTGCAACTAATACAGCTGGATCTCCAAGTCGTCTTGATGCCTCTTCCCTAGGTATTTCCCTGCCTGTAATCCTCTCTACCGTTTTGATTACTTCCATTACAGAAAATCCCTTTCCATTCCCAAGGTTGTATGCCCTAGATGGACCTCCATTTATAAGCCAATCAAGGGCTAACACATGAGCCTTTGCAAGGTCTGTAACATGTATGTAATCTCTTATACACGTACCATCAGGGGTGGAATAATTTGTTCCAAATACCTTTATTTTATCCCTCTTTCCAAGGGCAACCTCCATTATAATGGGTATGAGATGGGTCTCTGGTGTGTGATCCTCACCTATCTCACCACTGACATGTGCGCCGGCGGCATTGAAATACCTAAGCGCAATATGTTTTATTCCGTATGCCACATCATAATCCACCAAAATCTTCTCCATCATTAGCTTTGTTCTCCCATATACACTCGTAGGATCCTGTGGACACTTTTCTGTTATGGGAACTTCCTGTGGCTCGCCATATGTAGCAGCCGAAGATGAGAAAACTATTTTTTCTACATCACAGGCCTTCATAGCCTTTAAGAGATTTAATGTACCTACCACATTATTGTAATAATACTTTTCAGGATTTGCCATGGACTCGCCCACCTGGCTATCTGCTGCAAAGTGTATAACTGAGTCAATATTGTATTCGAGCATTGTATCCTTAAGCTTTGTATATTCATTAAGGTCCCCCACTACCAGTGGAGGTTCCCCCCCTATTGCTTCTCTATGGCCTCTTGAGAGATTATCATAGACAACTACATCCCTGCCGTCATCTATGAGTTCTCTGACAGTATGGCTACCTATATATCCTGCACCACCTGTTACTAATATTGCCATGAAAACTCTCCTTTCTCAACCGTGATTGTATAAATTTTAAAAACACATTATAATAGTAATATAACATATTTCATACATAAGTAAAACATTTGGCAAAATATGCCTTGAGAATAAAAATGTAATTGGCATAGTCTTTAAATAGAATAAGTATTTATATGCATAGTTAAACCTAAGATTTCGGAGGTTTTAGCTTCCGATTTGATAAAATCATGTAACTTTGTTACAAATATATTATACTAGGAGTGGTTTTATGAATAATGCAAAGGATGACAGAGCTCTATATCTTATTGAAAAACTATTGGTATTCGGACTTGAAAATGACATGATCAGCAAATGGGATATTACATATACGCGAAACAACCTTCTCGCCCTTTTTGACTTAGACATGCCCTATGAGGGGGAAGTAGACAGGGATATTCCTGAGGTAGCTACACCCCTATTAGAAGAACTGTTAGACTATGCCTATGATAAGGGCTTAATACCCCATAATAATTCTACATACAGGGATCTGTTTGATACAAAGATAATGGGAACTTTAATGCCTAGACCTTCCGAGGTGATAGAGCGTTTTAATGAAAAAAAGAAAAGTGAAGGAATAAAAGCTGCCACAGACGATTTTTATATGCTATGTCAAAAAAGTGACTATATACGTACAAGTAGAATTGCTAAGAATATTAAATGGGGTTATGAAAGTTCCTTTGGTAATCTAGAGATAACTATAAATCTCACCAAACCAGAAAAAGATCCAAAGGAGATCGCTTCTCTAAAGACGGCGCCTCAAGTTGGATATCCTAAATGCCCCCTCTGTCCTGAAAATGTTGGATATAGAGGAAGGGTAAATCATCCAGCACGGCAGACCCATCGCATACTACCTCTAACACTAGATGAGAAGAGATGGTATTTCCAATACTCCCCATATGTATACTATAATGAGCACTGTATTGTGTTGAGCGAAAAACACGTACCTATGAGGATATCTAGAGATACTTTTATAAGGCTCCTTGAATTTCTCGATAAGTTTCCCCACTATTTCATAGGTTCTAATGCTGACCTTCCCATAGTCGGTGGTTCCATACTCAATCACGATCACTTTCAAGGTGGGCACTATACCTTCCCAATGGAAGTGGCAGATATTGAATATACCGTAAAATCGAATCGCTATCCAAATATAGATATGGGTGTAGTCAATTGGCCCATGTCAGCACTACGTCTCCAATCTGATAGTAGGGACGACTTAGTAGATGCATGTTCACATATATTAGATACATGGAGAAAATACTCTGACCCTTCAGTTGATATAATAGATTCTACTGAAGATAAAGATGGCAACACAGTATACCACAACACCATAACTCCTATAGCCCGTAAAAATAAAAAGGAGCAATTTGAAATAGATCTTGTATTTAGAAATAATAGAACTTCAGATGAATATCCCTTAGGTATATTTCATCCCCACGCTCCCCTACATCATATAAAAAAGGAAAACATAGGGCTCATTGAAGTCATGGGACTATTTATCCTTCCAGGAAGGCTTAAAGATGAACTTGCAGCTATAGAAGATATACTCATAGGGAAATCAAATATTAGCCATGAACTAGAAGATGAATCACACCCCCTATGTAAGCATCTGAATTGGATAGGTGAACTCATAGATAAGTACGGAACAAACTTAAGTGAAGACAAAGCCCATAAAGCAGTCGCTTATGGTGTGGGAGAAAAGTGTACCCAAGTATTGAAAGATGCGGGGGTATTTAAGACTACTAGAGAAGGAAGAGATGCCTTCAACCGCTTCTTAAAACAATGTGATATAGATGTTAAATAAAATGAGGGAATATTCCCTCATTTTATTCTCTTCCCCTATGTTTATAGAAATTTAGTCTTTCTCTTAATTTCTTTAGTATATAGCTATTCAATACACCACTTTATTGCATTATATAGCAATCTGAGCATTTCACGGTTTGTTAAACCTTCTTTCCTATGTGTAGGTGTTATACAACATATACAACCTTCACCATATGCGTGATTCCAACCAGCTATGGATTCTCCATCCTCGGAGGTTGACATGAGAAACACATTTGTATCTTTCTCATCACATTTGACAAAATAATGTTCATCTAAAACTTCAAATTCAAAAGGTTTTCTATCTTCAAATGGCAAGTTGGCATTTGAAAAATATCTCACTGGTCTGTTTTCAGGTGGATGATGGATAAAAGAGCCCCTTAGCATATTGATATATCTGCTATCCTCTGGATATGATGAAAGTGCAGCATGCCACGCAATTAAACTTCCACCTTGCCTTACATAACTCTCTAATTCAATATCTAGCTCATCTATGAGCCAAGAATCCACAATCTCATCCTGAGGATTAATATAATTTCCCTTATTTATAATAATAAGAGAAGGTTTTTTAGCTATAACTCCCGATAATTGTTCTAGCTCAAAATCAATAAGCTCTACCTCACCACCAAAAGGTTTTACTGCTTCCATAAGTGCATTTAAAATCAAATCATGCTCATGATAATAATCACCTAATAGAGAATAGATATACTTCTTCACCTATAAGACCCCCTCATAACTTGTACTCCAGTACCTCTTTAGACATTTGCTAGCGTCTCGATAATTCTTTTTAAATTTTTAGCGTATTTCTTTGACTGAATCCCTATATACAATCTTTCCCTTAACCAATACCCTGCCAGTTTCTCTATCAGGATCTTCAATCTTGCGCATAATAGATTTAATGGCAGTTCGGGACATCTCTTCCATATTGGTCTCTACAGTTGTCAATTTGGGTTCAGACAAAGTGGCAAATATATCATTATCAAATCCCACTACTGAACAATCATCTGGGATTTTATAGCCTGACTTTTTCAATTGATTGATTAGGTTGTATGCCACCCTATCACAGTTACATACAAAAGCTGTTGGCATATCATCTGGCATTACCAAATCAATAAATTTTCCGTCCACGTCTCTATCATTTATAATATAATCTTTTCTCAAATCCATTCCATGCTCTAGTAGAGATTTATAGTATCCTAAAAATCTATCCTGTATACTACTAGTGGCATAGATATTCCCTACAAATGCAATGTCTCTGTGTCCATGATTTATCAGATAATTGGTTATCTCATAGGAGCTATAAAAGTTGTCTGAGATTACAGAATCAAATTCATCATGTTCATCGTAAAAATCTAGAAATATTGTAGGAATCTCTATATCTTTTAAAAGTTCTATATAGGGTTTGCTCAATTGACCCAATATAATTAATCCATCTACCTTCATCTCATTATACATCTTAGGTAGTTTTAACTCCCGTTCCTCGGCATGACTAAGTATGTGGAGCATACCTAGATACCCATACCTCTCTAAAGCCTCACAGATGTTTTGATAAAATCTGAGATAAAATGACTGTAAATCCTCTGCAAACCTCTCAGCCACTATTACACCTACATTGTAGGAATAACCTTTTTTCATGGATTTGGCCGCTATATTATACCTATATCCCATTTCATCGGCCACTTCTTTTATTTTTGCTCTAAGCTCTTCACTAACCCCCTCCTTATCATTTAATGCTTTTGATACAGTCACATTGCTGACACCTATTCTTTCTGCAATATCTTTCATCGTCACATTCTGTTTCATCATATCACTTCCTAATTCTTAACTTTATCCTATAGCTATTCAAGCTCAGTATTAAAAATATTAGACTATAAATTTGGATACTCGCATTAATTTATTTTCAATATTAATAATGGTTATCCAAATACAATTTACTTAAGTTTAAATAATATCCTAGTCAAATTGTAGTCCACTTTACGCCATGTCATATATACTATTTATTTAGTACCTAGGAGATACAAATAACAACTAACATATATCTTATACTGAAACTTTTTATTTCTAAAACAAAAATACAATCGACTTATAACCTAAACGTTTAGGTTATAAGTCGATTGTATGAATTTTATTATCCCTTGTCAATAGTAGATATGGTTTTTAAAAATTTATGCACTGTCTAAATGCATTTTTAAAAAAATCTTATGATTTTTGGTACACCAATATTAGATATACAATTTTAAACACCTTAAGCATCAAGGATATAAAATATTTGCCCCATCCTCGATGCTTAAAATTCACAAAATATAATATGCCCTATTTTCTATCTTCTAGAATTGCCCCATTTGTCTCTATTAACTCCTTATACCAATATCCTGAATCCTTTATAATTCTCTCCTGAGTTTCATAGTCTACATATACTATGCCGAATCGCTCAGAATATCCCTTAGCCCATTCAAAATTATCTAATAGAGACCACAGAAAATATCCTACAATGTCTACCCCATCATCTATCGCTCGCTTTATCTCACTTATATAGCGATGTAGAAAATCTATTCTGTTGGGATCGTGCACATTGCCATTCACAGATACCGTATCATGACAAGCCATTCCATTTTCAGTGATATATATAGGAAGTCCATAACGTTCAAATAAGAATTTCGGACCCCAATATAGACATTCAGGTGTTATAGGCCAACCAATAGAAGTCCTTGGATACCCCTGTGGCCTTTCAACATATTCGTAAGAACCATCTGCGCCGGCTCTAACTGCAAAACCGTTATATATATTCTGCCCATAAAAATCCAACGGTTGAGATATTATATCCATATCATCTTGTCCAATTTCAGGCAGATCCGATTCAAATAACTCAAGTCCATCTTTTGGATATTCCCCAAGCAATACAGGATCACTCCACCACGTCACATTCCATAAGTAATTTTGCAAATATGGAGATATACCAAAGTATACATTACGTGCTGCTTCAATGTCATCTGCAGAATCGCTGGCAGGATATGCAACAGAGCTTGTAGGAGCATACCCTAGTTTTAAATCAGAAGCTACACTCCTCATAGCTTGTACCGCATAACCGTGAGCTAACATTACATTATGTGCTATTTGGAGATTTGATCTCCTCGACATAACACTCCCTGGGGCATGCTCCCCGGTGACATGCCCCAATCCAATAAAGCACTGGGGTTCATTGAATGTTATAAAATATTTTGCCCTATCGCCTAGTTCTTTCGCCACAATTTCTGCATACTCTGCAAACCATTTAGGACTATCTGGATTTAACCATCCTCCACGCTTAAAGAGCTCATAGGGTAGATCCCAATGGAATAAAGTAATATAGGGACTGATATCATTTTCTAATAAAGTATCAACTAACCTATTATAAAAGTCAATACCTTTCTGATTGATTTTGCCAAAACCACTGGGTAAAATCCTTGACCAAGCTATTGAAAACCTATAGGCATCAAGGCTCAACTTGGCCATTATATCCACATCTTCCCTATAGCGATGATAATGATCACAGGCCACATTTCCATTATGTCCACCGAATATTTTCCCCGGTCTAGAACAGAAATCATCCCATACAGTAAGTCCTCTACCATCTTCAAAGGCTGCACCTTCTATTTGATAGGAAGCAGTTGCTGCACCCCATACAAAGTCATTTCTAAAAGCCATACATAATTCCTCCCTCTTTACTATTTTGATTCTTGCATTATAAAAAACAAGATTGAATTCTATAAACTCTATTATTTCATAGAATAACCTGTCTTTCTAATATTACATTGGTTATACCACAAAACTGGTTACTTAAAATATTCTCCCTAATATCTTATTGTATCAAAAAAAATTGTTACGTAAAGGCTTTTTAAAACTGTATTTTCCCTTTTCCCCAACCAATAAAATAACAATAATTTCATCTATTGTCTCATAAATAGTTAACAAAACATAATAAAACCTATTGTAAACAGGTTCTATATAAAATTGTCTAATCACCTATTTCCCAAATACTCTAAATTCCTCGAAATAAGTTCACAGCGCTGTTTCACGCAATCTGCTGAAAGGAGAGGATCCTCCGGTGTATTAAATGTATAATCCATTAGACGATCCATCGTGGTAGTAGCAACATGAATACGAGTATCAGAAGATGCATAATATATATATCCGCATATTCCCATGCAATTGTGCCATTGCTAAAGACTACATTGGATACGTCACCCACCCGTTCATCACCATATGGCCCCTTAAACTTAAATAGAGTAGTGGATACTGTAAGCAAACTATCCTTTGGTGTATATAAAAATCGTTATATATACCTATACCCTTCGTGATTAAAACTGTTACAGCTGCAGGTGATAAAAAAGGCCAGATCAAACAAAAACCGAGTAGGATATTATATAATATCCTACTCGGTTTTATTTAATTTTAATATATCAAACTCCACTCTATCCCATATATACACGCACTACATGCCTTTTACCATCACCAATCACAGGGATAATATCCCCTTCTATGGACTCACCGTCCACCTCTATACGTGTAATCCCCTTTTGTACATGGGCAGAGTTATCAACAAATATTTCATATATATCCCCACGAAAATATCTAGTCACTTTGTACCCCGACCATTCTTCAGGTATACACGGTGAAATCCTCAAACCATCATATTCTGGTTGAATACCTAATATAGCTTGGGTAATGGCCACATAATTCCATGCCGCTGTACCTGTTAACCAGGAATTTTTAGCTTCACCATATCGGGGAGCATCCTTACCTGCTATCATCTGCGAATAAACGTAGGGCTCAGTTCTGTGAATTTCGCTGATCTCCTCGCGCCAAGCAGGAGCTATCTTTTTATATAGCTCAAATGCACGATTTCCTCGCCCCAACATAGTCTCAGCAATTATAATCCATGGATTGTTATGGCAGAATATACCGGCGTTTTCCTTATATCCTGGGGGATAAGATGAACACTCACCAAGATTAGTATAGTATCTTGTATAGGCAGGTTGTTGTATCATTATTCCATGATCGGTCTCGAGCCATTTCCTAACGGATTCAAGTGCCTTTAGTGCCTTGCCATCATCAAGTCCAATACCTGCCATTACACAGAAACCTTGTGTCTCAATAAATATCTTTCCCTCTTCACACTCGGAACTGCCCACCTTGTTGCCAAATGCATCATATGCACGTAGGAACCACTCCCCATCATATCCATGCTTGAGTATTGCCTCCCTCATAAGTTCAATCTCATGACGAGCTTCACTTGCCTCTTCGTGTTTGCCTTTACGCTCTAATAGCTCCACTAGTTCTAGACCAATTGCCACAAACATACCTGCAATTAGAACAGATTCGGCAATTCTTCCATCTGCAGTGCCCGTAGTTTGAAATGATTCATCCGGTGTAGTGGAGTGACAGTTCAGGTTTAAGCAATCATTCCAATCTGCTCGCCCAATAAGGGGTAGACCATGGGGACCCTTGTTCTCTACCACATGACTAAATGACGCCTGCAGATGTTCTAATAGACTCCCTGTATCATCTGGGTTACAATCATAAGGAACCTGTTCATCGAGTATTGCAAAATCACCAGTCTCCTTTATATATGCAGCTGTCCCTAAAATAAGCCAGAGGGGATCGTCATTGAAACCAGAGCCAATATCATGATTCCCCTGTTTTGTAAGGGGCTGGTACTGATGATAGGCACTGCCATCTCTAAATTGAGTTGAAGCAATATCTAGCAGACGCTGCCTAGCCCGGTGTGGAACCTGGTGTACAAAACCTAATAGATCTTGGCTGGAATCCCTAAATCCCATACCCCTACCTACTCCTGATTCAAAATAAGAAGCTGAGCGACTCATATTGAAAGTGACCATACATTGATATTGGTTCCATATATTTACCATTCTCTCTAACTTCTCGTTGCCACATTCTAATTGATATACACCTAAAAGTCTAGACCAATACTCTGAGAGTTCTTCCATAGCCTTTTGCACATCTCGCTCCGATTTAAATCTATCGATCATATCATATGCCCTTTGCTTGTTTATGACTCCTGGCGATATGAATTTTTCATCTACAGGATTTTCAACATATCCTATTATATAGATGAGGGATTGTGCCTCACCTGGTTCTAACTGAAGACTTATCTGATGACTTCCGCAAGGACGCCATCCTGATGCTATGGAATTATTACAACTACCTTTTAAGACACTATCTGGTGCATCCAATCCGTTATACATACCTAAAAAGCTATCTAGATCTGTATCAAACCCATCTAGCTCACGGTTTACCGAGAAAAATGCAAAATGATCTCTTCGTTCCCTGTATTCTGTCTTGTGATAGATTACACTTCCCTCTACTTCCACTTCCCCTGTGGAATAATTCCTTTGAAAATTGGTCATATCATCTAATGAATTCCACAGACAAAACTCAATCAGAGAAAATATGTCAATGGATTTATACTCACCACTAAGATTTTCCAATGTCAGCTGATGTACTTCACCATTGAAACCAAGTGGAACTAATGCTAAATGGGAAACACTTAGATTGTTTCGTTGACTATTAATTCTTGTATAGCCCATTCCATGGCGACATTCATATTCTTCAAGTTCTTTTTTAACTGGCTGCCATGACGGTGTCCAGTAATCCTCCCCATCTCTTATGTAAAAATAACGCCCTCCATTATCTAGTGGAATATTATTATAGCGATACCTCGTTATGCGCCTAAGACGGGCATCGCGATAGAAACAATATCCTCCTGAAGTATTTGAGATTATACCGAAAAAGTTCTCACAACCTAGATAGTTTATCCACGGATAGGGTGTCCGGGGAGATGTAATTACATATTCTTTTTGAATGTCATCAAAGTATCCAAATTTCATTTCAAATCTCTCCTCCATTTAAATATTAAATATACGAAACATTGATACAGATTAATATACTTATTCAAGGCGATAAGCTAATATTTTTAGCAGTGAACTTGAATAAATATAAAAGTTTTAAAATATCCATTGCAAAAAACTCAGCCTTTGACACTACCTAAAGCAACTCCCCTAATTATATGTTTTGAAAGAAGTAGATATACTATAATCAAAGGAAGTACTGTCAGCGACAGACCAAGATATACCACTCCATAGTCTGTCCGGAAACGATCACTTTTGAGAATTTGGACCATAAGGGGCAGTGTATACTTTTTTACATCGGTAAGTATCATACCAGGCATAAAAAAGTTATTCCATGATGTTATATAGGAAAATATGATCTGGGTGGCAATGGCTGGTTTAAAAATAGGCAGTGCAATTCGATTGAATATATATAGTTCTCCAGCCCCATCAATACGTGCGCTCTCCACTATCTCAATTAATAATGCAGATTTTATATACTGGTGCATAAAAAATACAACAGCAGGTGCGGCAATAGCAGGAACTATGAGAGGAATAAAAGTATTATTGAGATTCATACTGGCCATAAGTCTATAAAAACCTACCGCTGCAACCTGAGTAGGTACCATGAGCACTGCAATAATGAATGTGAAAGCAGATTTTCTCAATTTAAACTGATATACAGCTAAGCCATATGCAGTCAATGCCGAAAAATAAACTGTCAATATGGTGGAACATGTTGCAATGAAAAAACTATTTTTAAACCCTAAAAACACATTGAATGCTTCCCTATTTATCATTGTCTTCCAATTTTCTATTAAATACTTAGATGGGAGTAGAGAAAATGATGTCTTAATCTGTAGTGAGCTACGGGTCGCATTTACAAACATTACCCAAAACGGAAATATACTTAATATAGAGAGAAGTATACATACAATGTATATAAATACCGTCTTGGCCTTGAGGCTCCTAGAATAACTTAGATCGTAATATATTGTCCTTTTCATATCTACCACACCCCCTTCTCTTCAGCGACATTATCTTCCTCCTTGAATAGGTAGAAAATAAATAGACTCAAAATACTTGTCAATATAAATAGCACTATAGATACAGCAGCAGATTTACCATAATTTCGACTTTCCATTGCCTGACCAAATATATACATTGTAATTGTCTCTGTCTTGTAGTCTGGCCCACCATTTAATAAGAGTTTGGGGATATCAAACATTTGTAGTCCACCTATCAAAGATGTAACCAAAGTATAGAGCATTATTGGCTTTATAAGGGGCAAGGTTATATTTCGAAAGATCTGTCCCCCTGTTGCACCATCAATTTCTGCCGATTCAAATATTTCTGGATCAATACCCATAATTCCAGCTATCAATATGATCATGGTGTGACCATACCACATCCAAAATTGAATAAAGGATATTATCAAGCGAGTAGCCATGGGACTTCGGAAAAATTCTATCCCATATTCTTCTGGACGTAAAAAATATTCCTTAGGAATAATATTTAGCTTTGCAAGCATTGAATTTATAGGTCCAACTGGATATGAGAACAGTGCATAGAACAGTACAGCAATTGTCGCAGCAGTCATTATATTGGGCATAAACACCATAACCTTAAATGTGCCCTGTCTACGAATATTAAGCCTCGGATCAGTAAACCACGCTGCCAATAGTAATGCTAACAAGAGCTGAGGAATATAGTTAACAATCCAAAGAATGGCAGTATTTTTTATTGCCCCTGTGACCCGGGGATTCTTTATCACCTCAATATAGTTTTTGAGACCAACAAAATCTGGTCCCACTAAATTAAAACTTGCATACAGATAATCTGTGAAACTTATATAGAAGGTATATAGCAAAGGGTATAAGTGAAATATTGCATACACTATAAAAAATGGTGCTATGAAGAGATAACCATAACGACTGTATGAAACTTTATTACGTCTCTTCCTAGAATACAGCGTTTTATTACCCACTGTAACCTTATTATCCACCATGATTTGGCCTCCTACCAATTAAAAATTTAGGGGGTGTAAACACCCCCTAACCAGTGTCTAGACGAAATTACTCAACTTCAATATCTGCGTATAGATCCTTCACAGCTGCCTTAAAGTCAGCAATTGCACTATCCTTGTCTTTTTCTCCTTTACTATAAGCTGTAACCTGTTCAGCAAATGCATCATTGATTAGCTGATCATAACCTGTTAGAGTCGATATATCGATATCATCGGCCTGTTCTTGGAACAATGCATAGTGGTTTTGCCCACCAAGGAAATCAAATTCAAAACCGTCATCGATTATCTCTTGTATAGCAGTTTTACTATTTACATAGTCTTTTGACTCAAGACAGTAGTTCTTCATAGAATCCTTCTCAATTGTAAAGTATTCCATAATATCCTTTACAAGTGATTGGTTGTCACATGTAGGCGACATTGCAATCCATGTACCTCCCCAGAAATATGGCTGTGGTCCAAGGGTAGCTGCCCAATCACCATATGTCCCATTGCCAGGCTTTTGCTCTTCACCTTCTGCCACAGAATTACCAGTCATAACCCACTGAATACCCCAAGTAGAGAAGAAATAACTAAATACATTATCGGAATTTATATTGGCATTCCAGTCCTCTAACCACTGCCCTGTTCCCGCTGTGAGATTTTCCTCCTCTAATACCTTTGCAAATTCCATGTACTCAAGCATATTTGGATCTATGTTTAACTTTCCATCTACGACCCAGCCTTGTTTACGATTGTTTAAATAGACACGGAAGATATCATCCACACCAGACAACATCTTAGTCTTTCCACCTGATTCTTTTACAACTTTGCGTGCAGTATCTAAGAATTTGTCGAAATCTGATACCATTTTTTGTACCTCATCTGGTTCCTGTGTCCCAAGATATTTCTCTGCAAGGCTTCTACGGTACATAAATAGGCCTGGTGTAGCTTGCCATGATAGGCCTTTTAATGCACCATTTGAATCTGTTACAATCCCATGGGTATAGGGATATTGAGCACTTAGCATATCCTCAGTTATACCAAGTTCTGTAACAGGAGCAGTATAAGAAGATTCTACGTATTTTGCTGCATAGTCTGCCTCTAATAAGAAGATATCGATCTCTTCTTCACTCTCTAAGGCTTGATCTAGCTTCTGTTGATATACACCACCATCACTAGGATTGATTACGTAATTGAGCTCGACACCATCTGGTAGAGGATTATCTTTCAAGTAATAATTGTCTAGCATACCTTTAAACTCCTCATTCCAGGAATAGACTGTCAAGGTCTTGCCTTCGTCGTTTAATGTAACTTCTTCCCCAGCACCGGGATCTTCTCCTTTCTCTCCTTCTTTGTCCTTAGCCCCTTCTTCAGTCTGACTAGCAGGCTCCTTAGCCTTATCTTTTGTCTTGTCACATGCTGTCATACACATGGAGACCATCATACATAATATAATGGTCAAAATAATTGTACGGCTTTTCTTTTTCATTTTATTAGCCCCTCCT
>CALKWW010000085.1 GCA_938003945.1 uncultured Bacillota bacterium
GGAAGGGAAAATGTGAATCGTGCTATGGACTCTGTTGCAGATGTGGCTGAGAACATAAAGAGAGAAGTCAAAGGTGGGAATTTTAATGACGAGGATTCTCGTAATTGAGGATGAGGAAAAAATAGCTCGTTTTATAGAGCTAGAACTTAAATATGAGGGCTATGAGGTAGCAAAGGCCTTTAATGGAAGGGATGGGTTGGAGCTTGTAAAGACCCAGCCCTTCGATCTTGTATTGCTTGATATCATGTTGCCAGGCATAAATGGGATTGAAGTTCTCAGGCGAATTCGCCAGTTTTCCGATTTGCCCATTATACTCCTCACTGCTAGAGATGCGGTTGTAGATAAAGTTACAGGCCTAGATGGTGGTGCCGATGACTATATTACGAAGCCCTTTGCAATAGAAGAGCTATTGGCACGAATTAGGGTAGCTCTTAGGAAAAAGGACGCTGGTAATGCATTAGAGGAATCATCTGAACTTGTCTTAGGCGCTCTGCGCTTGGACCCCATGAAGAGAGAGGTTCATGTAAAAGATACTTTAGTGCATTTGACTAAAAAAGAGTTTGATTTACTGCATTATATGTTGAAAAATAAAAATATAGTATTAGATCGTGGGACCATACTCAATCGGATCTGGGGCTACGATTTTTCAGGTGAGACCAATGCAGTAGATGTATATGTTAGGCATCTTCGGGCAAAGATTGAAGAGCCTTTCGGAATAAAGATATTATATACTGTTCGGGGAGTGGGGTATGTAATAAAAGATGGGTAACAGAAAGAATTCACAGTCCACTAATATAACTGGTAAAATACGTTCATCTCTTGTTATAAAGCTCAATATGCGAATGATACAGAGGTTATTGTCTGGTTTCTTGGCAATTAATATACTCATCTTTTTGATGGGGTCTTTTGTGATCCTATGGAAGGCAGAAGAAAGACTTCAAGGCGTAATTGAAACAATGGGACAATCACCTAGGAATGTGGATGATATATACCCTACTGATGGGAGTTACAAGATATTAATGACAAAAGAGCCCTCGAAGGGCATTATACTACCTCAGAACATACAAAAAAACCTACCTATAGAAATACATGATGCAAGTCGAAGTATAAGGTTTTCGCAGACTCCTAAAAAGATGAAATTATTTGAAAAGATAGGTACAGCAGAGTACATTATAGGGCTTTCTGTGGGTGATTCATTCTATCAAATAGAATATCTTCTAGGATCGGATTTGAGATTATTTTTAACGCTATTTTCAATTATGCTGGTCTTCCAGTTGCTGATAATAATTGGTGACATAGGTAAAGGTTCAAGAACCATAAGAAAGACTCTTAAACCCCTGGCTGATCTGACAGAGACAGCTAGGACTCTCAACAAAGAAATGTCTTCTATGGCGCCAAAGATAGATGATGCATATATCAAAGATTTAGCCGGTGTTATCAGTAGTATAGATGCCAGTAAACTAGATAGTCGTATATCTGTAGATACTTCTCAAAATGAGCTTAAAGATCTAGCATCTGCTATAAATGATATGTTAAATAGGATTAATGACTCATACCAATC
>CALKWW010000086.1 GCA_938003945.1 uncultured Bacillota bacterium
GAAAGTAGGTGACACAGGCTTATCTAAAGGACCTCACTTACATTTTGAAGTAAGAATAGGCCTTCGTAAAGATCCTCAAGATCCTCTAGATTATCTTCCCTGATGGAGAAATAATATTTTTGAATATAAGAAAGTGACAGAGGTTATTCATAACTTCTGTCACTTTTTTATGTAAAACTTTTTTGAAATGCTAGATTTAAAATGTTATAATATGATGACAGGATTTAGTAGGGGAGGATTTACTATAATGGCAAATAAAAAGAGAACGATAATAGGTGCTGTTGTATTAGTAGTTGTAACTGCTATATTGACTTCAGTACTGACAATACAGGTAATGGCATATAAGACTATAAAATCTGGAGATAGTATAATATCACGAACCAAATACACAAGACTAAAAGAATATAATCAACTAGATGAAGTGAGAAATATATTGGAACAATATTATATAGAAGAACCTGATGCAGATGAGATGGTAACAGGTGCAATAAAGGGATTGGTAGCCTCCTTAGGCGATCCATATACCTATTATTTCACTTCTGAAGAATACAAAGATTTTATGGAACGTACTCAAGGGAGCTATGCCGGTGTGGGTATGTGGGTCACCATTGATGAAGAAGATAATCAAATAACCATAATAAAGACATTTGAGGGAAGTCCGGCCTTTGATGCAGGTATTATAGCAGGCGATAAGATAATTAAGGTAGATGATACACTTGTAGATGGAAGCAGTATGGATAAGGCAGTTGCTATGATGCGAGGTGAGCCAGGTACAGAGGTTAGAGTTACAGTATTAAGAGAAGGGAAGGAAAAAGAGCATACCTTAAAGCGTGCTGTAGTTCAAATACCAGATATTGAATATGAGATGTTAGAAGAGGATATAGGATATATATGGCTCTATCAATTTGATGAGAAGTCCGATAAAAACTTTAAAGCCGCCCTCGATGATCTTAAAGAGCAAGGTATGGAGGGATTGATATTGGATCTTAGGGGTAATCCTGGAGGTCTTCTAGATTCGTGTGTAAATATTGCCGATATCTTACTGCCAAAGGGCATTGTAACATATAGGGAGGATAGGGCAGGCAATAGAGAAGACTATAATTCAGACGCTGATCATTTAGATATTCCCCTAGTTGTTTTGGTAGACCAGGATAGTGCGAGTGCATCAGAAGTACTGAGTGGCGCGATACAGGACTATGGTGCTGGTACTATAATTGGCAAGACTACCTATGGAAAAGGTGTTGTACAGACATTAAAACCATTTAAAGATGGGTCTGCGCTAAAGTTTACAAATTCAAAATATTTTACACCTAAGGGGCGAGATATACACAAAAAGGGTGTAGTACCTGATATAGAAGTTGATATGACAGAGGAAGCAATAGAATTCTTGAAGGAAAATCCGAATGAAGATCTACCTAGGAAATTGGATGCACCTCTTTTGAAAGGTATAGATGAATTGAAAAGTAAGATGCCTAAGTGATACAAAAGGTTAAGGGGGATATGGGGATGGTAACTAGCTTTCTATACCCAATAGATTTCAAAATTTTCGTACTTGATGATGAAAACTTAAGCAACTTCGTGTATGTGGATAAGATAGTGACCGATGCCCACGAAGATAATTATGTCCATAGGTACAACTATGATAGAAACAGTGATTATAATGACTATTATAAAAATAAAAGAATTGCTGGTGTAAGCGTGGAAGTAGTGGATCGCCATGATTGAACTAAAACATGTCCACAAAGTCTATGGAGATATAGAAGTAGGTCTATATGGTGAGAGTGTAACTATATATGATGGGGAAGTTGTGGGAGTTTTGGGCGAAAATGACTCGGGCAAGACCACTATGCTAAAGGCAATAATGGGGTTGACTGAAATACAAAGAGGTGAAATTTTAGTTGACGGTAGACTAGTTACAGACCAGTATGAAAATATGTCATCTATTACGGGGAGGGAAGTTATTTCCCATATATGACGGCTTATGAATATGGCAATTTTCTGGCAGATTTTATTCTAAATTTTAATAAGGAGAGATACAATAAGCTTGTAAGATATTTTGATATTGAGCCCGAAAAGAAGATTAAGACCTATTCTACGGGGTAAAAGACAAAGCTTGAGGTTTCAGCAGGATTTTCTAAGGGGGCAAAGTATATTCTTATGGATGAGCCTCTTAAGGGGAAGGATATTTTCTATCTTTCCATAACATGGTATATATGATAGAATTCATTATAGATGAATCTATATTTTGAAATGTTAAATATGATTTATACAGAAAGGAGGCTAGAATATGTCTTATTGTCCTAAATGTGGTTCTAAATTATCAGAAGATGACAATTTTTGTTCGAACTGTGGTGCTGCGATATCTTCATCAAACAATTTTAGTTATGGGAGATTTAAATATGCAGGTTTTTGGAGGAGATTTTTAGCTGCCTTTATTGATATAATTATACTATCGGTTATTTGGACTATTATTTTTGAGATAGTTGGAAATTTATCGTCTGTTGATCCCATGTCGTTTTATGAATATGGTTATTCCGTGGCATATGAATTGGATCCTGAGATAGTAATATGGCAGTTTGTGGTTGCTCTAGCAACTTGGATATATTACGCAGCTTTTGAAAGTTCATCTAGACAAGCTACACTTGGGAAAATGGCTCTTGGTATTGTAGTTACAGATTATGAAGGTGAAAGAATATCTTTTGCAAAGGCAACGGGCAGGTATTTTTCAAAGATAATTTCTGCAACTATACTTTTCATAGGATATATAATGGCAGCTTTTACTGAACAGAAACAGGCTCTGCATGATATAATGGCAGGTACATTGGTAATTAAGAAGCAGAAATATAATGAATAAAGTTAAGACCAGCTAATTAAAGTCAAGTAGTTTTATAAAATAATTTTGAAAGTTTCTTGAGGGTCTTCTTGCAGCAGAAAATTAAAAAATGGCATGGCAATGAGACCACCTAAGGGGGTTGATTTAAAATAGCTGGTCAAAAGACTAACTGAACCTTGAAAACTAAATATCAAATACAAGTACTGCTAAGCTGCAGTATGCTTTCTTGTAAGCATCTTAGCATGTTCTTCGGGAGTACGTAGTTCAAAAGGTTTTCTATCCCTAAGAACAGCAAAGATGATATAAACCAGTTTATGCATAACTGCTCCTAAAGCTACTTTTTTAGGCTTGCTCTGTGCCTTTTTCTTATAGAAATCTATTAGCACAGGGTTACAAGGTTCACTATTACGTTTAGTTCGGATATTGGCAAGTGCCGTAGTGTAGAGTACCCTTCTAAGCAGCCTTGACTATTGTTGTAGGTGTAGGATACTCTTCTAAAACAGCAATAGCAGTTTTAGAGCAGGTGTCCGAGAAGACATCTTTAAAGTTAAGCATAAGCTGAACGACAATGCCTGTAAGTCTATTTTTATAGAAAGTAAGCTCATCACTTAGCTTGTAGTACTGGCGACAAAGGCTCTTTAGGCATTTAATATCCTCGTTTAGTATATTGGTAGCCTCTAATTCCTGAAATCTATGGAGCAGAGCAATTTTTTGGGCATCAATTTTATCATTTTTCACTTTCCTTATTCCAATATTTTTGATAGAATCAGTTTGGATGGGGTTTATGATAGAGACCTCAAATCCAAACTTACAAAGTGAATGGAAAAGGATTTTGTGATAGTGCCCGGTAGATTCCATGACGATGGAAGGCCTTGAACCAAAGTCCTTTTCCGCTTTTTTAAGTGATTCAATGGCCCTTTTCACATCAGTATAGGAATCATGGTTAATTTTCATTCGGGCAACCACTTTGTTAGATGGTGAAAGAATGGCCATCTCACTAAAGAACTTGCCCACATCAATACCAGCAATAGGTTTGAAATTCATGTTAAATATCTCCTTTTGAAATTATTTGGACTTAAAGTATCCATTCCTTTCCATGTAAGTAAATAACCTTGCATGTGACACGAGGAACCAGCTAAAGAGCTGGCCTCAACCAGCCAAAACATATAGACTTACCGGAATGGATTAATACAATACTAATTATACAAGGAGGGCTATATATTGCTCTTTATAAAGCTAGTGTTGTCAACATTTTTACAGGCTTTTACCAATATATTTTTTATTTTTTTAGTGATACTTGTCTATTCAAATATAAAGCGAGGAACACTTTTTGAAGAGACATGGCTTGGGTTTTCCAGATATAGAGCATCGGATCAGCTATTAGAACGACTTTTATATGGAATGATATCGGGTTTATTGGCAAGTTTCCTAATAGTCATTTTAGGCATAACCATAGATTATAGAGCCATACTTATAATATGGCCCATAGCCATAGTTCTCATGTTGTTCAATCAAAGATACCTATGCTTTTCCTATGGCGCAGGGATAATATCTCTTACAAGCTTGATATTCGGTTGGCCAGATATAGATGTATCTGCAATAATAGCTCTAGTTGGAATACTTCACTTGATGGAGAGTATACTCATATATTTTGACGGATATAAATCTAGCATTCCAGTGTATATGGAGCATAGCAGGTTTAATCCCATTGGAGCATATTTGATGCAGAAGATGTGGCCTATTCCACTTGTGGTGCTGGTAATACCCGATACTGCAGCTCAGCTATCGGGGGGTGGAGTGAATATGCCTTCGTGGTGGCCCATATTCCAACCTGAGGGGGTTGGTGGTATGCTTGCAATACTTCCCATAGTTGCCATACTTGGATATGGTGATGTTGCCATTACCCAGGTACCTAAGGATAGGGCTAAGCATTCAGGGCTCATACTCGGGCTATATAGTGTAATAGTGCTTACATTGGCAGTTATATCATCTAGAATATATTGGGTCAAGTATCTAGCAGCTATAAGTATGCCGGTGCTCCATGAACTCATTATAATCCGGGGTAAGCGGGTTCAGACAGAGGGCGTTCCTATGTTCAATGTGCCATGGAAGGGTGTCAGAATACTAGATGTATTCCCAGATGGCATGGGCGAGAACATGGGCCTTAAGCGAGGAGATATACTGCTTAGCATAAATGGGAAGAGTGTAAATAGCATAAAGGGAATAGAAGAGGTATTAGCAGAGAGCCCCAGCTTTGTGTGGTTAGATGTCAAGCGAGATTCAGAGGTCATAATATTAGAAGGACAAGATTTTCAAGAAGGCATATCCGAACTTGAAGTGATGTTTGTACCAAGGCAAACAGGTAAGTATTTTATAATGGAAGAAGAAAAGGGCCCCATTATAAGGTGGTGGAAGAGCCTTAAACAGAAGCATAAGGCGGGAATAGACAAGGGTTGAGGGCAGGGTTTTAACTCTGCCCTTCCACTATGAAGGGTAGTTTTAATTTGGAAATATAGGTCTAAATTGGGGTGCTTTATTCTATAGCAAAGAGCATTCAAATGGATAAATATATCTATATGTGATTAGTATCATGTGAACACCAGGAGGTACTATCTGGGTTTTACAATTTGGCTTTTCTTTGAACGGTAGAGAGATGTCTTGTAGCCACTACTTACTTATACTGGGATATGCGGGAATTACTAGTGACTGCAAGGCTGGATATTTCTATGTTAAAAAAATTGTGTACACGAGTTCTTTTAGGGGTATATTAATCTTTAGGACGATAAAATGTAGTGTATAGTCGGTTGCATTTTTATACTACCTTTTTATTGTCTATGCTGTGTGTATATTTTGAATAGATGAAACTATGCAGACAAAGGGAAGTTGTATTTCGGGGGGATTTATAATGGAGTTTAAAATAAAATCGAGTTTTAAGCCCCGTGGCGATCAGCCACAGGCAATAGATGCATTGGTAGATGGCATAGAAAAGGATGAGGACTGTCTGACGCTCCTTGGAGTGACAGGCTCTGGAAAGACATTCACCATGGCAAATGTCATAGAGCGGGTTCAAAGGCCTACTTTGGTACTTGCTCATAATAAGACATTGGCCGCCCAATTGTGTAGCGAGTTTAGGGAGTTCTTTCCTGACAATGCAGTAGAATATTTTGTAAGTTATTATGACTATTATCAACCAGAGGCATATGTCCCCTCCACTGATACCTATATAGAAAAGGATGCCTCTATAAACGACGAGATAGATAAACTCAGACACTCGGCCACATCAGCTTTGTTTGAGAGACGTGATGTGATAATAGTGTCTAGTGTATCGTGTATATATGGTCTGGGTAATCCCCATGAATATGAGGAGCTCACAGTTTCCCTAAGGCCCGGTATGATAAGGGATAGGGAGGATGTGCTGAAGGCTCTTGTGGACATCCAGTATGAGAGGAATGATATAAACTTTGTAAGGGGTACATTCAGGGTGAGGGGCGATGTGGTAGAGGTATTTCCTGCATCCTCTTCGGAGCAGGCAATACGTATAGAGTTCTTTGGCGATGAGATAGATAGGATATCTGAGATAGATGTATTGACAGGAGAGATACTTGCTCACAGAAATCATGTTGCTATTTTTCCCGCATCTCACTATGCCTCATCTAGGGAGAGGTTGGAACGAGCAATCGAAAATATAGAGGCTGACCTTGAGGTGAGGTTAAAAGAGCTCAGAGAGCAGGACAAGCTACTTGAGGCGCAAAGACTTATGCAGAGGACAAACTATGATATAGAGATGATGAGGGAGATAGGTTATTGTACAGGTATTGAAAACTACTCTCGATACCTAGATGGAAGGGAACCAGGGGAACCTCCCTATACCCTTATTGACTATTTCCCTGATGACTTTTTGTTGTTTGTGGATGAGTCTCATGTGACACTGCCCCAAGTTCGGGCAATGTATGCAGGTGATAGATCTAGAAAGGATAGTTTGGTTGAATATGGATTTAGGTTGCCTGCAGCCTATGACAATAGACCTCTTAAGTTTGATGAGTTCGAGGGCAAGATAAATCAGATGCTATGTATAAGTGCAACTCCTGCAGAGTATGAACTTGAACGTTCAAAGCGAGTAGTTGAACAGGTTATAAGACCTACAGGACTTGTGGATCCCCAAATAATCGTTCGTCCAGTTGAAGGGCAGATAGACAACTTAGTAGGAGAGATAGATAGACGAGTTAAGAAAAATGAGAGAGTGCTCATAACTACGCTTACAAAGAAGATGGCAGAGAGCCTCACTGACTATCTAAAGGAACTCAATATAAAGGTGAGGTATCTTCATTCAGATATAGATACAATAGAGCGTATGGAGATAATACGTGATCTCCGTATGGGTGTATTTGATGTACTTGTGGGTATAAATCTGCTCAGGGAGGGGCTAGACCTTCCGGAGGTATCCCTTGTGGCTATATTAGATGCTGACAAGGAAGGTTTTTTAAGATCTGAGACATCCCTCATACAGACAATTGGCAGAGCTGCAAGGAATGCCCAAGGACAGGTCATAATGTATGCCGATACCATAACTCCATCTATGAGAAGGGCTATAGATGAGACAAATAGGAGACGAAAAAAGCAGATGGCATATAACAAAGAGCATGGCATTATTCCTAAGACCATTGTGAAGGGAATACATGACGTAATAGAGGCTACGGTGGCGGCAGAGGAAGGAGGAGGATATACCTCTAAAGCTGCAAAGCCTATGAATATAGAGGATAAGAAGGCATATATAGCTAAATTAGAGGACGAGATGAAGCATGCAGCTACAGCCTTAGAATTTGAGAAGGCTGCTAAACTCAGAGATAAAATTTTTACACTTAGAGAGGAATTAACAGGAGAGATTGCAGATGAACAGAGATAGAATATATATAAAAGGTGCTAGGGAACACAATCTTCAAGACATTGATATTGAAATCCCCAGAGATAAATTTATAGTAGTGACGGGTTTAAGTGGTTCAGGGAAATCATCCCTTGCCTTTGATACCCTGTATGCAGAAGGGCAGAGGCGCTATGTAGAGTCCTTGTCTGCATATGCAAGGCAATTTTTAGGGCTTATGGAGAAACCTGATGTAGACTATATAGAAGGGCTATCCCCAGCCATATCCATAGATCAAAAGACCACCAGCCGAAATCCTAGATCAACTGTTGGAACGGTCACTGAGATATATGACTATCTGAGGCTATTATATGCCCGGGTTGGTATTCCCCACTGCCCAAAATGTAAGAGGCCGATAGAGCAGCAGACAGTGGATCAGATAGTAGATAGTGTAATGTCGCTAGATGAGAGGACTAGGATACAGCTTTTAGCTCCAATTGTGAGGGGCAGGAAGGGAGAACATGTAAAGCTTCTGGAGAGCATAAGAAAGCAGGGCTTTGTAAGGGTTAGGATAGATGGGGAGTTGATGGAGCTTGCTGATGATATAAAACTTCATAAGAACAAAAAACACAATATTGAAGTAGTGGTAGACAGACTCATAATAAGGGATGGAATTGAAAAGAGGTTAACTGACTCCATAGAGACTGTCATGGGGCTGAGCGATGGACTTATGATTGTAGATGTAATAGATGGCGAAGAGCTCATATTCAGTCAAAACTATGCTTGTCCCCATTGTAATATAAGTATAGAGGAGCTCACCCCTAGATTATTTTCATTTAATAGCCCATTTGGTGCGTGTGAAAAATGTAGTGGACTTGGGGTGCTCATGGAGATAGACCCTGAGCTTGTAATACCCAATAAAGCACTTGCATTGAGTGAAGGTGCTATAAATGCACCTGGTTGGAGTGCTTCAAGCGAGGAGAGTATAGCCTACGCCTATTTCACTGCATTAGGTAAGGAATATGGATTTGATATAGATGCTCCAGTTGGGGAGTTGGATGATGAGATTATAGATATAATACTATATGGAACAGGGAGTAAGCCCATTAAAGTAAATTATAAAAATGCCTATAGGTCAAAGTCATTTTCTGCGCCATTTGAAGGTATAATACCAAACCTACAGCGCCGATATGAAAAGAATCAAATGCGATATGGTCGCGATGCGGTAGAAGCACTTATGAGTGATAACCCATGTCCAAGATGTAAAGGTGCTCGTTTAAAACTTGAACCCCTTGCCGTTACAGTGGGGGGTAAAAACATAAATGAGGTTACTAGTATGACAATAAAGGATGCACTTTGCTTTTTTAATGAGATAGAGCTAAGTAAGAAGGATACTATGATAGCTCATCAAGTACTAAAAGAGCTTAGAGCAAGGCTACAATTCTTAGTAGATGTGGGACTAGATTATCTCACCCTATCTCGCTCAGCCGGCACCTTGTCGGGAGGAGAGGCACAGCGAATACGATTAGCTACCCAGATAGGGTCTGGCTTAATGGGAGTATTATATATATTAGATGAGCCCAGTATAGGATTGCACCAGAGGGATAACTATAAACTCATAAACACACTTAAAAACTTAAGGGATCTTGGTAATACATTGATAGTGGTAGAACACGATGAAGGTACCATGCTTGCAGCTGATCATATAATAGATATTGGGCCTGGCGCCGGCGCCAATGGTGGCAAGATAATTGCAACGGGCACAGCAGAGGATATAATGAAAAATAAAGATTCTATCACAGGTGCTTATTTAAGTGGCAGAAAGCGTATTGAGATACCTAAGGAGCGAAAGAAATCAAATGGGCACTGGCTTGAAGTAATAGGAGCTCGAGAAAATAACTTAAAGGCCTTAAATGTCCGCATTCCCTTGGGTGTGATGACATGTGTGACAGGTGTATCAGGCTCAGGTAAGAGTACTCTAGTAAATGAGATATTATATAAGACACTTGCCAGAGATTTAAACAGGGCAACCATAAAACCAGGCCATTTTGATAAGATATTGGGGATAGAGAATCTAGACAAAGTGGTCAATATAGATCAATCACCTATCGGCCGGACACCACGTTCCAATCCAGCCACATATACAGGTGTATTTGATGGAATAAGAGAGCTATTTGCCATGACAGGAGAAGCCAAGGTGCGTGGTTATAAAAAGGGCAGATTTAGCGTCAATGTAAAAGGTGGGAGATGTGAGGCGTGTCAAGGTGATGGAATACTGAAGATTGAGATGCACTTTCTACCTGATGTATATGTCCCATGTGAGGTATGTAAGGGTAAGCGCTACAATAGGGAGACACTAGAGATACGCTATAAAGGTAAGACAATTGCCGATGTATTAGATATGACGATAGATGAGGCATATGACTTCTTTGAGAATATACCCAAGATCTATAGAAAGCTTAAGACATTAAAGGATGTGGGACTTGGATATATGAAACTTGGACAGTCTTCCACAACTTTGTCAGGTGGGGAGGCACAGAGGGTAAAGCTTGCAACAGAGCTAAGTAAGCGAAGTACAGGTAGGACATTATATATACTAGATGAGCCCACAACAGGCCTTCACAGTGCTGATGTTCACAAGCTCATAAGGATATTGAAAAAACTTACCGATGGTGGGAACACTGTAATAGTGATAGAGCATAATCTAGATGTCATAAAGACAGCTGACTATATAATAGATTTAGGCCCAGAGGGAGGAGATGAAGGCGGTACTTTAGTTGCGGCAGGTACTCCTGAACAGATCTCCCAAGATGAGAAAAGTTATACCGGAAAATTCTTAAAGGAGGTACTAGAGAGAGGTTTTTAGAATATATTAGTGAGCCTAAAGGCCTCCCTCTCAGGAATATGGAGGACAAATAGTTTTAAGGTGGCAAGTTCTGTAAGGCAGTCATCTCTGCCTTCTAGATCTATCCAAGATTGTACACGGACAAGCGTAGATTCTATATTGTCTATCTCTTGGTGATCTATTAGCATCTGCCACCTCTTTTTTACATTATCCCATTTACGTTGGGCTATTTCCATTTCATTAGATGCAAGGTCCCAATCTTCGGTCAATACAGCCCCCTCAACTACTTCTAGATGTTTAGCCATATCTTGGGCGGTATTGTTGAGGGAGTTTTGCATCCATATTGCAAAACATAAAAATGCTATAATTACTATAGTTATGGGTATTATGGCCTTCATATATTTCTTTCCTCCACTGCTATTTGCATTATTTTTTGGCCCCAAAATATTAAGGCTTTCATAGTTTTTTCCCTTCTTTAGGTTGGATGTATAGCTCGCCAAGACTATCTATATAGGCAAAAAATACATCTTTAGCCTCTAGATTTTGTGAGCGCAATTGGATATTTAGCCATGCTATATCGAGCTTTGCCTTTATAAGGTTTTTGTGTTGTATATGTCCATCCATTATAATGGTTATGGGGATAGCCTCATAGTCAGTGTCTATCTGGAGGTCCTCTGGTGTTACAGGTCGTTTTTGTGATTTGGGAATGACATTTAGCTGTCCGCCAGTTTCTAAGATGGCAAACTCCACATCTGATACATTGGGTATATCTTTACTTCTGAGCTGTTCTAACAGATCATTGAGATTGTATCTAAGACGTCTTAGCTCTTTTTCATTTATCTTGCCATTTTCGATTACAATACTGGGAGAACCACATACAAAAGCTCTTATCTTCTCACTCTTGAGTGTTGCGTATGATATTATGAGTTGGGCAAAGAGCAATGCAAGTATGGGGATCAATCCATTTACTAAGGGTATCCCTATATCTTGCATAGGAATAGCTGCAAGTTCGGCTATCAATATGGCAATGACAAGCTCAAAGGGTTGTAGCTGACCTATTTGCCTTTTGCCCATTATACGCATGACTATAACTACTACTATGTATAATACAAGGGAGCGTACAAAGACATTTAGCATGAATAAATCTCCTCAATATATTTTTAATATTGTCTATCTCTATAATAGAGTTCCTTAAATCAAGGGAATTTATTCGCTGGTCGCTTGCTATACAGAGGGAATAGATATATTAATGGTTATTGTGATTATTATCATATAGTACTTGATCGATAATGATAACTAGTGCTAGTATAAAGGCATGGTTTTCGTTTTCTAACATATCTATAGTATAGGTATCGCCCCATGATATCCAGCTCTTTGATACACTTGCAATCTTTTTGCTATTTTTTAATATGGAGAAATCTAATTCTAAAAAGTTTCCTGTTATTATGTAGTTATCCTTTTCACTATGGATATTAAATCTAGGTTTTAGAAATGTAAAATCCTTTTTCACAGTAGCCATAGGACGTCCAAGGTAGTATATATTATACTCAGGCATAAAGCGAAATAATTTTTGTTCTATATATATGAGTTCTTGACCTGACATATCATATATCCTAAGTTTATTTCCCAGGGAAAAAATCTGGCCCCTGACTATGAAGTGTTCTATTCCCTTATCGTCTTTTATGGTGAAGTTATCTCCCAGTGTAAAGACTTTTTGTTTTACTACAAATCTCATCGTATCCTCCTATTTTAATCATATGATATCTCCTTATATTATATATTAGAATGCCAATAAAAATAAGGGGAATTGGACTAGTTTTTGCAAAATTTATGAATATAGTCGATAACGGTATAAATAGACAAATGAGATAGGTAAAGGGGCGGGACCTACAAATCATTTTTATAGGTTATATAGAGATGCAGGAATGAAGTAGTGGTATATATAAGAAAGAAATCAGCGAGACCTGTGTAAAGCTAAGCAAGCTCAAAACAAAAACTAGAAGACTACTTTTTTGATGGACAATGCTGGGATAATAGTATATAGTTGTATAAAACTGGATCTAAAAAACATATTTATAGCTAGGATTAGGATAGATGATGCACTTAATTGCTAGAAGTAAAGTTTGCACTAGCAGGTAAAGGGGGAGTGTGAAAATGCAAGATCGTAATGTGAAAAAATCAATTCTTGCCTTGTTTATTCTTTTATCATTTATTCTGAATGGTTGTGCAAGTGCCAATGACATAAAACGTATACATAATTCAGCAATGAGTCCTAATTTTTTAAAGACCATAGAATCATATTTTAATATAGAAGATGATTTTTTTGATATAACAGTGTATGGATTTAGCGAAGAAAAATCTGCAGTTTCCAGTTATGCTATGGCAAATTTGTTATATGAGCTTCCGGATTTGTCGGAAGTTGAGATGAAAACTAATAACCCATACTTACTTTCGACTTTATTAACTGTTGCCCTTGGAAAAATGGATTGGAATTAGAGGAATTAACAAAAAATGCGAGCCAAAGGGATTTTGCATTGGGATTTCGAGTTTTAAGCTATATAAAAGATAGCGCTGGTATAAAAGAGTTGTCTTCATTGTACCATGTTCACAGGTTTGAAAATGAAACGTCCGATATGATGGAGGCAGAGGCTTTTTATGCCCAATATAATGAAGCGATGTCAAGTGGAGGTAAAATGTCTGAACAAGTTATTGAAAATGCACAAAAAAATTAGTAAGTTTGATTAGCAAAGGCGAAACGACAAATAATCTACCATCATTATTTGCGATTCATGGAATACTTAGTATATTATCTCAAAGCGAGGTTAGCTGTGAAGAAGTGGAGGACTGCGCTCGGGAATTTATGAAAACATTTAAAGATGAGGGAAACCAGAGATTTCTATTAACACAGGGTGAAGTGGTTGTTGCAACTTATTTAGATATATATTATATAATTTCAGAACTACAAGAACTCCAAAAAACAAATTTGCCAAAGGTTTGGGTAGATGAATTCGAGCATAGAAGATGTATATTTAGCCCCATTTTCTAGTCATTAGAAAGCCCACGAAACTTAGCATATCTATGTATAGCCCTCTCGAACACTGATATACGATTCTCACAAATTCAAATTGAATTATTGAGAGGTCTCATAAATAGCTGTGTCAATGGTCAAAGTGGTGGATTGAGCTGGCAAGATTATTACTATCTGGATCAAGCTGCTTCGGCTTTGAATATGAAATTACCATGTGATGCTCCTGAGGATGATGGGAGCTATATGTGTAATCTGTTTTTTAATACAGAATTGGATGTTGACGTATATAGCTCCCTACCCATACTTGAACAATTAACACAATTAACAATAAGATCGGACAAATATATCCATGAATTTATTGGTGAATTTAATGTTATGGATTATGAAAGTTGCGATGATTTCCCTATGATTCTTAACTTATACGTTGAACTGGGAACTAAAACAGGGCGTCTAACCACTAGTGAGAAAAATGAGATTATCAGTTGGATTAAAGATAAAGAATGTCCTTATGGCTATGAAAGTCAAAATGGGAACTTTGATTTTGAAGTTTCTGTTATATATACCCATTTACTGAACTTATTGAAGGGAGATAATAACGATGGATACCGTATTCGCTAGCATTGTTATTAAAAAACTTGATCTTATAATTAAAGGTCATCATATATTAAATGAAGTTGATTTTCAGGCTAAGACCGGCGAAATCACATTAATTTATGGCCCTAGTGGTAGTGGTAAAACCACTTTATTAAACGTCATAAATTTCTTGTATTGCCCAGCTTCGGGAGAAGAAGGTATCAACACTAGAGTATTACAATATAGCATGCGAGATAAAGGAGGTTACGGATAGCTATGATGTTCCCCTCATAATAGATGATAGATTGGATATAGCCTTAGCAGTAGATGCTGCAGGAGTTCACATAGGTCAAGAAGATTACCTGCTAAGATAGCTAGGGAGATTTTAGGACCAGATAAGATACTTGGAGTTTCAGCTAGAAATTTGGATGAGGCTTTGGAGGCGAAGAGCGCCGGCGCGGATTACCTTGGAGTGGGAGTAATGTTTGAAACTAGTACTAAAGACGCTCCGAACTATCTACCTATAGATGAGTTAAAGAGGATAACGAAAGAGTTAGATATAGCAGTTGTTGCAATAGGGGGAGTAAATGAGAAGACTATCGATAAACTTAAAGGCACAAATATACACGGTATTGCGGTAGTATCTGATATAATAGGTAAGGAGGATATAAGGGGGGCTGCTAGAAACCTACTTGAGAGGTTTAACTCCCTGCAATAGAGATTATGGGGTGATTGAAATCAAAGACATAAAAGGTGCTATATTTGACATGGACGGAACTCTTATAGATTCTATGGGCATATGGGAGGACATAGATATAGAGTTTTTGTCAAAGCGAGGAATTGATATGCCAAAAGATCTAGGGGATAAAATTAAACATATGTCCTTTCATGAGGTGGCATTATATTTTAAAGAGCGTTTTGGATTAGATGAAGAAGTAGATGAGATAATGGAAGAATGGGATGAGATGGCATATCACCACTATGCCAATAGCATAAAGTTGAAGCCAGGAGTGCAAGAATATCTTAAAACCTTAAAGAGGAAGGATATCAAGATAGGGCTTGCCACTAGCTCAAGTAGAAAGCATACAGAGGTAGTGCTAAAGCGAAATAAAATATTTAACTATTTTGATGTCATATCCACTGTAGATGAGATAAAAAAGGACAAGAGTTTTCCTGACATATATATAAAGACTTCTGAACAGCTAGGTCTTCTACCTCATGAATGTGCTGTATTTGAGGATATATATGTGGCAGTACGGAGCGCAAAGAAGGCAGGTGCGAAGGTTGTAGGGGTATATGATAAATATTCAAGGCATCAGATGGATTATATAAAGAGAAAGGCAGATCTATATATAATGAATTTTTATGAACTCATGTAGGGAGTATACGTAATAGTCTAAATTGAATTTACAGAGTTGAAAAATTATAATTGTAATCATAAAATTGATATGGGAGGCATACATGTATATAGTGAGTGCTTGCCTTGCAGGCATAAGATGTAGATATGATGGAAGATGTAACACGGATGAATTTGTTCAATCCCTAGTAAAAGAGGGTAAGGCCGTGCCCATATGTCCAGAAGTGTTGGGAGGTCTTCCGATTCCTAGAGTGCCATGTGAGATAATTTCTCATGAAGATACGAGATGGGTTATGAATAGAGATGGGGAAGATATGACAGGAGAGTTTGTAGCTGGAGCAAGAAAGACCCTGCAAATTGCTAGGGTGCTAGGTGTAAAGACTGCCATATTAAAGTCTAAGAGTCCTTCATGTGGGTGTGGAAGGATATATGATGGGACATTTACTGGACGTCTCATAGATGGCGATGGTATAACATGTAGACTGCTAAAGGATAATGGTATAGAGGTCTATACGGAGGAGAATTTACCGCATCATTAAAAAACTGCTTACTCACAGTGATTTAAATATATGGAGGAGGTAGTTATAATGTCAAGTGTAGGAGATATCCTAAATAGGATAGAACTTACCATAGGAGATATTACCCAAGAAGAGACAGAGGCCATAGTAAATGCAGCAAATCCTAGTCTTTTAGGTGGTGGTGGCGTAGACGGTGCCATTCACAAGGCTGGAGGACCTGAAATACTAGAAGAGTGTAAGGTGATAAGGCGAAAACACGGCAAATGCCCTCCTGGATATGCGGTGATAACAGGTGGAGGTAATTTAAAGGCTAAGTATGTAATACACACTGTCGGCCCCATATGGCAGGGAGGTATTGCGGGTGAAGATTGTACTCTTAAAAGTGCATATTTAAACAGCTTAAAACTGGCAGATGAATATGGAATAAAGGCCATTTCCTTTCCTTCTATAAGCACAGGTGCATATAGATTTCCCGTAGATCGTGCAGCTACAATAGCAATAGATACGGTGGTGAATTACTTAAAAGAGGCGAGTTCTATAGAAAAGGTAAGGTTTGTACTTTTTGATAAAGAGACTTATCGTCAATATGAGAGGGCGAAGCGATCTCTTTGACAATATCCCCTTTTGTCCTATAATGTAGGTAGGACATATATACGGAGGGATCAAATGTTTACAATCTATGATGAAACTAGACAGCGAGTGCCCATAAAGGTATGGCTAGAGAGTAAGGACCAATTAGAAGAACAGTGTCTTCAGCAGGCATTAAATCTTTCGAATCTTCCCTTTGTTCATAAGTGGGTAGCCCTCATGCCAGATACACATAGTGGATATGGAATGCCCATAGGTGGGGTAATTGGGACCATAGATACAATTATCCCCAATGCAGTAGGCGTAGACATAGGTTGCGGTGTTGCTTTTGTTGATACTAACATAAGAGTGACTAGTATATCTAAGGGAAAGTATAAGAAAATAGTTGCGCAAATTATGAATAGGATACCTACAGGATTTGATCATCACAGGATAAAACAACAGTGTAGCGTCCTAGATAGAGCATCTATAGCAAAGGCATTCAAGGAGAATCGGGAACTATACGATGAGATAGAGAGGGGCTATTACCAGGTAGGTACATTAGGTGGAGGTAATCATTTCATAGAATTGCAGGAAGATGAGCATGGGATGCTGGGTATCATGGTTCATAGTGGGAGTCGAAACTTTGGTTTTAAGATTGCAAACTACTATAATAGGGTTGCCAAAAGGCTCAACAGAAAATGGGGAAACAAGATACCAAGACATTATGATCTTGCATATCTTCCAACAGACAGCCCTGAGGGCAGAGAATATATAATGTGGATGGATCTTGCCTTGGATTTTGCTAAGGCCAATCGAAATAAGATGATGGAGACAGTACAAGATGTGCTATATAAAAATATAGACGATATAGAATTTGGTGATGAGATAAATGCCCATCACAATTATGCCTCTTATGAGAAGCACTATGGTAAAGATGTATGGATTCATAGGAAAGGTGCGATATATGCTGGAGAAGATGTGCTTGGTATAATACCAGGTGCCATGGGGAGTTATTCGTATATAGTAAAAGGGCTTGGCAATCTTGAAAGTTTTAAGTCATGTTCTCATGGTGCAGGAAGAGAAATGTCTAGAAGAGCGGCAAAGAGGGAATATCCAGTGGAACATGTGGTAAAAGATCTTAAGAATCAAGGTGTGATTTTAGGAAAGACACGGCTTAGGGACGTGGCAGAGGAGTATAGGAAGGCCTATAAGGACATAGATTTTGTAATGGAACAGCAGTTGGATCTTATCAGGCCCGTAAAGAGACTTAAAACTATTGCAGTCATAAAGGGCTAAAATGACGAGAGTCAATGGGTTAAAAATATTACAGCTAGATAAAACTATCTAGCTGTAATATCAGTCCATATCCTATCATAGAGTTTAAGGTATTCTCTTAGATGATGGAATATCTCGCAGTTGTCTAGTGTCTCTATATCAGGATAGGCAACTTCACTATCTCTTATATGGGGATCTAGCTTTTTGCGTGCCTCTATATGTGGTGTAGAGTATCCCACATAGTCGGTATTTTTATAGGCAATATCAGTTTCGCACATATAATTTATAAAGAGCTCTGCTTCGTCTTTGTGTTCACTATTTTTAGGTATTACCATCGAGTCAAACCAGAGATTAGATCCTTCCTTGGGGATTACATAGTCAAGATCGGGGTTTTGTTTCATGGCGGCAACTGCATCTCCCGACCATACAACTGCCAGTGCTCCTTCGCCTGCAACCATCTTATCTGTCACTTCGTCTATTACATATGCAAGTACTAGAGGGCGTTGTGCTATAAGCGCATCTTTTGCCTCTTCAAGTTCCTCTTCGTCCACCGTATTTAGGGAGTAATTAAGCATTTTGAGGGTTATACCTATGGAGTCCCTTTGGCTATCGAGCATAAATATTTCATCTTCATATTTTTCATCCCATAATATACTCCAGCTATCCACCTCTTCATCTACCATGGTCTTATTGTAGAGAATGCCCATGGTACCCCAAAAGTAGGGGATAGAGTATTCATTGTTGGGGTCAAAGTCTAGATCTTTAAATTGGGGTTTTATATACTTATAGTTTGGTATATTATCCATGTCTATTCTCTGGAGCAGATCTTCCTCTATCATACGTTCTATCATATAGTCAGAGGGAAAGAGGACATCATATTTACTACTGCCAGATTTTATCTTTACATACATCTCTTCATTGGTGGCAAATTGATCATAATTTACCCTTATATCATATTTGTCTTCAAAATCACGGATGACATCTTCATCTATATAGTCACCCCAGTTATATACATTTATTGTGATCCTATCTGTATTTTCACCACATCCGGTGAATATTAAGCCAGATATACCAAGTACTAAAATGGCCATTGCTATAAATTTTTTGCCCATTTTATTCATACCAATGTAGCCTCCTTCTGCTTTTTCGCCTTAATATCCCTAGACATTCTCACATTGACTATTATCAGTAGTATCAAAACGCTTAAAAACATCAATGTGGATAGGGCATTTATCTTAGGGTTGACACCACGCCGTGCCATAGAAAACACCGCTATGGATAGGTTAGACACCCCCACACCTGTTGTGAAAAAACTTATTACAAAGTCATCTATGGATAGGGTAAAGGCTAGAAGACATCCTGTTACTATTCCTGGCATGATCTGAGGGAGTATTACCTTCCAAAATGCATACCATGGTGTAGCACCGAGGTCTAGCGCAGCTTCATATACATGGGTATCTAGTTGCTTTAACTTGGGCATGACCGATAGTATGACATATGGCGTATTGAATGTTATATGAGCTATGAGCATGGTCTTAAACCCAAATTTAATATTGGCAAATATAAATAATATCATCAATGATACCCCAGTTATTATATCGGGATTCAGAACCGGAAGGTAACTTATATTCATCACAATGTTCCTAGGAAATTTCCTCATTTGGGATATTCCAATAGCTGCAGCAGTGCCCAGTATTGTAGATATTACCGCAGATAATACAGCTATTATTATGGTATATTTAAGCGCAGATAGTATCTCTCTGTCCATGAAAAGCTCTCTATACCATTTCAAGGTGAAGCCACCCCATGCTCCCCTAGACCTAGAACTATTGAAGGAGTATGCTATGAGTACAAATATGGGGGCGTATAGGAATAAAAATATCAAAAACACGTAAAATCGCTTTAAAAATTTTTTCATACTATCCCCCCTCCTTCACGTACTTCCTCGTATTTAGACAGGATCCCCATGCTTATGAGTATTACAATCATCATAATTATGGATATGGCCGATCCAAAGTTCCAATCATATACACTCAAGAATTGCTGCTCTATCAAATTTCCTATGAGTTTATAGTGGCCACCACCTAATAGTCGTGATATTACAAATGTGGTCACTGCCGGCATAAATACCATGGTGATGCCAGATATTACTCCAGGTAAGCTCAAGGGAAAAATGACCTTTTTAAAAGTGGTCAAGGAATTTGCCCCAAGATCCTCAGCTGCTTCAATTACACTTTTGTCTATCTTGCTAAGTACCGTATATATGGGGAGAACCATAAAGGGAAGGAAATTGTATACCATGCCAAGTACCACTGCCCTAGTAGTATATATTATATTTATAGTGGGCAGATTGAGGTTGGATAGTAAACTATTTATAATGCCCTTTTTTTCAATTAATGTGAGCCATGCATAAGTTCTCAGTAAAAAATTCATCCACATGGGTACTATGAGTAGGAGGAGCATCATATTTTTCCTCTTAAAATCCTTGCTTGCAAGTATCATGGCAAGGGGATAACCAAGGAGTAGACATATGCCAGTGCTAAGTGCTGCTAGGATGAAGGATCTTACAAGTACCATGAGATACACCGGCTCAAAGAAACGCTTGAAATTTTCAAGGGAGAATGTGAGGCCGGCGCTACTTTCCATAGTAAAACCATAGTAGAATACGAGTAGTATTGGTATTACTATGAATAGAACCATCCAAACTATATAGGGATAGGCCATTATGCTCTTTCTATTCATGAGCTTCTCCTCCCTTCGTCATTATGTGTATATCATCTGGGAGAATATTAAGTCCTACTTTTTTCCCTATGGGTTCCATCAAGGTATTGTGTATCTTCCATGTATAATCTTGACTCTCAACTAGCATTTCATAGTGTACTCCTTTAAATATGACTGACTTTACTTGCCCTGTGAGCATTCCCTCTCCTTCTTTTACTATCTTTATATCCTCTGGCCTTATTACAACATCTACATATCTATTTTCACCAAATCCAGTATCTACACATTCAAATTTTCGACCACTGAATTCTACGAGATAATCTCGTATCATAATTCCGTCTATTATATTACTCTCACCGATAAAATCGGCAACAAATATATTCTTAGGTTCATTATATATATCCTCTGGTGTCCCCATCTGCTGTATGACGCCGTCATTCATGACAACAACAGTATCAGACATTGTGAGAGCTTCTTCCTGGTCATGGGTCACATATACAAAGGTTATACCAAGTTTTTGTTGCATTTTTTTTAGTTCAATTTGCATACCTTTTCTCAGTTTTAAATCCAATGCAGCAAGCGGTTCATCTAAGAGGAGTACCTCAGGTTCATTTATGAGGGCACGGGCAATTGCAACTCTCTGTTGTTGACCGCCACTTAAGGATTCTATGGAGCGCTCCCCATAGTTAGCTAGGTTTACAAGTTCTAATATACTTGCCACTTTTCGCTCTATTGTCCTGGGATCAATCTTTTTTATAGCGAGTCCAAATGCCACATTCTCAAATACATTCATATGGGGGAATAGGGCATAGCGCTGAAATACAGTATTTACCCTTCGCTTGTAAGGGGGCAGAGAAGCTATGTCTTTACCTTCAAACAACACTCTACCTGTGGTAGGCTGTTCGAACCCTCCTATAATTCTAAGTATAGTGGTTTTGCCACAGCCACTTGGGCCCAAGAGCGTGACAAATTCGTTTCTACGTATATATAGATTTATATCTCTAAGTGCTTCAGTTGTATCAAATGTCTTTGATATATCTACAAGTTCCAATAATTTTTCATCCATATAATATCCCCTCCTCTAAATATTGCTGTATCAAAAAGTTGGTGGAGTAGCTACCCACAACACTTTTGCCCTACTTTTGCCTGCGTTTTCCACATAGTGGGTCATAGATGGTTTAAAGTAGAAACTCTCTCCCTTCTTTACCCTAAACCTTCGGCTACCTAAATATACATAAATGGATCCAATTAAAACATATCCAAATTCTTCACCTTCGTGGGGGTCATCTATCTCTGAACTTCCTCCTTCATTTAAAACTAATATTATAGGTTCCATATTGTTTTTCTGGGCGTTGGGAACTAGCCATACTACTTCATGACCTAAATCTTCATTGGTCTTAACAAAGACATCGTCTTTACTAAATACAATCTTTTCCTCGAAGGTGTCATCAAAAAAATCCTTGAGATTGGTACCTAGACATTCTAGTATATCCACTAATGTGGCAATGGAAGGAGAGGTGAGATTTCGTTCAATTTGGGATATAAAACCTTTGGAGAGCTCAGCTCTATCAGCTAACTCTTCCTGTGTCAAGTCATTTTGAATTCTCAGTCTCTTTATCTTCTTTCCAATATTCATATATATCTCTCCTTAAGTTTTGTCCGTAGGCCAGTAGTTGTTATAAATATTCTTAGATATTTTAGTTATTGATACATTAGACTAGTATAACTGAAATTTAGCTGAATTTTCCAGCCAAATATTCCATATATGTTTAGCCTATGTAAACAAAAAGTTAATTTATTATAAACATAGGAAAGGGGTGTTGTCAATATATAAATAATTTATATTTTGTGATTATTTAAAAATTTTCATTTGTAATAACTGAAGATATAGTATTTTCTATAGAAATAAGCTCTATTTTTTTCTAGAAAGTTGGGGTAAAAGTATTAAATACGAAAAAATTAATGATATATGTTGCAAATATATAATAAACGATATATAATATTAATTGAACATATGAACAGTTGCTCATATATGAAAGGAGGTTAAATATTGTCTAAACATGATGATATTGAAAATATAAAATGCAATGTAATACATGAAGATGTGGTAGAGAGGGTATCGAATAAAATGATAGAACCAGATACAGTGGGAGATCTTGCAGAGTTTTTTAAAGTATTTGGTGACAGTACTAGGCTTAAAATACTATATGCCCTATCTCTGTCAGAGATGTGTGTATGTGATATTGCTGCTGTATTAGGTACTAGCCAGTCAGCCATATCGCATCAGCTAAAGATGCTAAGACAGATGCGACTTGTGAAATATAGGAGGGAAGGAAGGGTTATATATTATTCCCACGATGATGAACATATAACACAGATATTTAGAAAGGGACTTGAACATATAAACGAGAAAAAATAAGAGAAAGGAGATGCTGTATGGATATAAAAAATGATATAGAGCAAAATGAACACTGTGAAGCGGAAGTATGTGTAGAAACAGGATCATGTTCTTGTAGTGACGGTCATAGTCATAACCATGAACTATCTAAGAGAGATAATATTATGCTTGCAATATCCGGAATTTTATTCATATTAGGACTTATACTGAGATTACCTAAGGAGATAGAGCTCTTATTCTTTTTAATAAGCTATATAATAGCCGGTGGAGGTATTGTGCTGACGGCAATTAAAAATATATCTAAGGGGCAAGTGTTCGATGAGAACTTTTTAATGTCTATAGCAACAATTGGTGCTTTCATAGTAGGCGAATATGCCGAAGGTGCTGCTGTAATGATATTCTATAGAATAGGTGAATACTTCCAAGGTCTAGCTGTGGATCGCTCTACACGTTCTATTGAATCTCTAATGGATATAAGGTCAGATGAGGCAAATCTTGTGGTAGATGGCAGTGTAAGGCGAGTTGCAGCAAAAGCCGTCTCTATTGGTGATACTATAGTTATAAAACCTGGGGAGAAGATCCCATTAGACGGGGTAGTAGTAGAAGGCACTTCCCATGTGGATACATCTGCACTTACAGGTGAGTCTATGCCACGGACTGTGGGCGCCGGAGCTGAGGTGCTGGCAGGTTTTGTAAACAGTGGTGGCGCTTTGACAGTAGAGGTTAAGGAGGAGTTTAATAGCTCTGCAGCTTCTAAGATAATTGAGCTTATGCAAAGTGCTTCAACTGAGAAGGCACCTACTGAGCAGTTCATAACTAGGTTTGCCGCCTATTATACACCAGTAGTAGTTGGTATAGCGTTTTTCATGGCTACAATAATACCAATCATAACTGGTGATATGGCATTCTCAAAATGGATATATAGAGCCCTTGTATTCTTAGTGATATCATGTCCGTGTGCAATGGTAGTGTCCATACCTCTAGGATTTTTCGCAGGACTAGGTTCTGCTTCGAAGAGGGGTGTGCTTGTAAAAGGCGGTAATTACTTGGAGGCCTTAAACAATGTAGGTACAGTAGTCTTTGATAAGACAGGAACTCTTACAAAGGGATCGTTTGAGGTCATAAAATGTGCTCCATCTGAAGGTATTACAGAGGAAGAGCTTATAAAATATGCGGCATATGGTGAGGTACTATCTAATCACCCATTGGCCCAATCTATAAGGGAGGCATATGGCAAGGATGTAGATGGAACTAAGATAATTTCCTATAAAGAGATGGCGGGATTTGGTATTAGGGCCAATTTTGATGGTATGGAGATACTCACAGGTAATATGGAACTTATGAATAGGGAAGGGATCTTTGGCATAGAGTCTGATATGCAAAATATAGAAGGGACTGTGGTTCATGTAGCTGTAGATGATAGATATATGGGCTATATAGAGCTTGCCGATGTAATAAAAGAGGACTCTAAAGTTGCAATTAAAAAGCTAAAGGATATGGGCGTTGGTGAGACTATAATGCTGACAGGCGATAATGAATCTACAGCCCAGACGGTAGGAGCTAAACTTGGTATAGATAGGGTATATGCAGAACTGCTACCCCATGAAAAATTAGAGGAACTAGAGAATATAGAGAAAGAGCGAAACCATAAGGGAACAGTTGTATTCATTGGAGATGGTATAAATGATTCTCCGGCAATTGCCAGAGCTAAGGTAGGTGTAGCAATGGGAGGCTTGGGAGCCGATGCTGCCATAGAGGCGGCAGATATAGTGCTCATGACAGATCAGGTGTCAAAGTTAACCGATGCTATAGAAGTGGCGAGGAAGACGCGAAGGATAGTCATGCAAAATGTGGTATTTGCAATTGGAGTTAAGGTGTTTGTTCTCATACTTGGTGCTCTGGGCCTTGCCACTATGTGGCAGGCAGTATTTGCAGATGTTGGCGTTACAGTGCTTGCTGTACTAAATGCCATGAGAATACTCATAGCTCCATCTAAATAAATTTTAAATCATCGGAATATTCTATCTTCATACTTTTCAAGTATGATCATTAGGGGGTAACCTATACCATAACAGGATATTAGCTGGCCTAATCCTACCCATGCCATCGTTATGAGTAGTGATACTTTTAGGACATGACTTAGTACAAAGCCTATAACTATTGCGTTTACAACTATTGGAGGAATGGGCACTAGATATTTCTTTGGCATCTTGTATGATAAGAAAGCGGCGAATAGAGTTGCAAGACTGCCAAAGACTATATCTATAATGCCTTCTCCTCCATATATATTTGCTATCAAACAACCTACAAAAAGCCCAGGTATGGCCGCCGGAGTAAAATAGGGTAGCACTGTTAATGCTTCCGATATTCTTACCTGAACTTGGCCATAGGATATGGGGGCGAATATAATTGTGATAACCACATATATTGCGGCAATTATTGCGGCATGGGCTAAGTATTTTGTCTTTGTCATCTTTTATATCAGCTCCATCTTTAATTATTATCAAAGGGTATTATATCATTCTTATACCCTTCTTTAAAGGTAAATATTATATGGGTTAAAACTTTATGACATAAAAAAGGGCTAATGGAGAATATCCAGTAGCCCAATTTTTATGGAAGAACGCTTAATTATCAACAGTCTCTCTTACCTGCTTTACTAGCTCCTGCAATCTTTCAGTTATCAGTTCTAAGTCTTCTTCTCTAGGGGCTCCATTAAACTCTACAGGTTCGAGGAAATCCCAATTTGCACGGTTCTTTTCCATTATGGCATTTAATTCTCTCTGAGCTCCACCGGACCATCCATACGAGCCAAAGCTAAAGGCCTTTCTATTGGTTGCTCTTTTTTTGCCTATTTCATCTAATACAGCTGCCATTGGTGGGAATAATTTATATTCATAGGTTGGTGCAGCTATTACTACACCTGTAGAAGTCCAGACAGAGGTCAATACAGTGCCCCAATCTGTTTCAGGTACTCTATGAACATGAACTTTAATACCTTCGTTTTCCAGCACATCAATTGCATGGTCTACAGCCTTTTGTGTCATACCATACATGGATCCCCAAATGAGAGTTATCTCTTCTTTAGCAGGTCCCTTCTGATAAGAGGCATATCTAGCATAGTCTTCTATTATTTTCTCAGGATTTTCTCTCCAGACAATTCCATGACCAGGAGCTATAATTTTTATTGGTAGGCTAGAACATTTTTCTATAGCTTTCTGCACAGGCAGAGAAAAGGCTGCCACTATATTGGCATAGTATCTCACTGCCTCTTCCTCAAAAAAGTCTATTTCTTCTTGAGTTAACATATCATCATAGCCACGTTCATCAACTTTACCAAAGGATCCAAATGCATCACAGGCAAATAAAGTCCCTGTTAAAGTATCAAAGGCGGCTATGGTATCTGGCCAATGAACATTAGGTATTTCAGCAAATTTCAACACATGACCTTTTCCAAGATCTAAGGTAAAATCATCATCAGCTATCAGTATGTTTTCAGTATGATTATAAAATGCCTTTAAAAGATCTGCAGATTTTTGACTACATACTATTTTAAAATCTGAATTGATCTCTTTAAAAGCTTCTATCCAACCAGAATGATCTGGCTCCATATGGTTGATTATTAGATATTCAATGGATTTAGGATCGATTTGGAGCTCATCTAATAGTCCAAATAGGGATTCAGGTACTCCATCCCATCCACCTACACCGTCGATTATAGCTGTCTTTTCTCCCTTGACAATATAAGAGTTCATTGCCACACCATTGGGGATTTTCCAAAGACCTTCAAATAAAATATCGTCTATATTGACTGACAATTTATATATATCTTGTGTTACCTCAGATACGTTCATAATTCTAAACCTCCTAAGTAGTAAAGTTTATCCTATATATAATTATAGAACTAATTGAATGTAAATACAAATAGAGCTGTTTGACTTACTGGCCTTAGATTCCTTACTAAAGCCCTTTCCTCTATGATGGTTCCGCGAGCTAAAGTTTCAATTTTCAGTTTCCAAGATTATTTTATAATCTAAATTCTTCATCTATATACTTGGATGTTCCCAATTGGAAATTCCTCCCCCCATATAGTCTATAAAATATATATACCCAAAGAGTCTAGCTATATTCAACAAATTTATATGAGATTACTCTCTATCAATGAAGCAGAAATTTTTGATACAAACGCATTACTTGCAACTTTGAACTTGGTATTATATAATAAATACTTGTTTGGTAAGAGATTAGATTGTAATTAAATTTGAATCATTGAGCAATTATATATAATGATGGACTATGAATTTAAATCTTTTGTCCATCAGGCATAGACAGTGGAGGATAGATATGAAATTAGGTATTGTTGGTCTACCAAATGTGGGAAAGAGTACATTATTTAATGCTATAACTAAGGCTGGAGCTCAGGCGGAAAATTACCCTTTTTGTACCATAGACCCCAATGTGGGCATTGTATCAGTTCCAGATAGTCGTCTTGATGTCCTTGCTAATATATACCATCCTGAAAAGGTTACACCGGCAACCATAGAATTTGTGGATATTGCGGGTCTAGTAAAGGGTGCAAGTAAAGGAGAAGGACTGGGCAATAGATTTCTGGCAAATATACGTGAAGTAGATGCCATAGTACATGTTGTAAGATGTTTTGAATCATCTGACATCGTCCATGTGGATGGAAGTATTGATCCGGCGCGAGATGTGGAAACTATCGAATTGGAACTCATATTTGCCGATATTGAGAGCGTAGAGAGACAAATAGATAAAGCTAAGAGGGCAGCCAAGAGTGGAAAAGAAGAAGATCAAAAAATTCTAGCACTGCTAGAACGTATAAAGGCAGAGCTCGAAAATGGCACCCCAGTACGGAATATGGAATTTAGTGATGATGAAGAGGCGTTTGTAAAGCAAATTTTTCTTCTCACAGATAAACCTGTAATATATGTTGCCAATATTTCAGAAGATGATATTGGTGCCAGTGTTCACCCTTTTGTAGAAAAACTAAAAGGCTATGTAAAAGATGCTAAGGTAATAGAAGTATGTGCAGGTCTAGAGGAAGAAATAGCCCAGCTAGCCGAGGATGAAAAATCAATTTTCTTGGAAGAACTAGGAATTGGAGAGCCTGGACTGGATAGGCTCATCAGGGCTTGTTATGAGCTTTTAGGACTTATAAGTTATCTGACAGTTGGTCCAGATGAAGTAAGGGCATGGACGATCAAAAAGGGTACAAAAGCACCTCAAGCAGCAGGTAAAATTCATACTGATTTTGAACGGGGTTTTATAAGGGCTGAGGTAGTGGCCTTTGATGATCTCGTAAGAGCAGGGTCTAGTGTAGCTGCTAGAGAACAAGGACTTATACGTCTTGAAGGGAAGGACTATGTAGTTGAAGATGGAGATGTTATTCTATTTAGATTCAATGTCTGATATCAAATCATATTTATATGGGAAATATTTTTAACAAAAAGGCTTCACGTAGTACATACTATGTGAAGCCTTTTTTGTAAAGTTTTCAGCCCCAAAACTGTAAGTTTTGACAAAAACATATATAAGTTTTGACAACTTGTCCAATTTGTGTGAGTTTTATGTTATTATTATATATAATAAAAGAAAAAGGAGGAGACACTCATGAAAAGATTGGTTATGAAGTTCCGTGAGCTAATAGCAACCTTTGCATTAGCCACCACGGCAATGAACGTAAATCAAACTTGTATGTGCTGGATCCACCAACCTGAGCTGCCACAAGGTGCAGAAAAACTTCGTAAGTTCTGATGACAACTAAGTTTTCCCAGAAAGTTGTAGATTGGCTTATTGCCAACAGAACTGTCAAAGCCGAGGATAGAGAAATATATCTATATGGGCTGCAGCAAGGTATAATTATGATTTTGAATATTATAACAACTATTATAATTGGATTTTGTCTTGGTATGGTATGGCAGAGTATTGTATTCATGGTAGCATATATCCCCTTGCGATCGTTCGCAGGGGGATATCATGCTAGAACGCAATTAAAGTGTTACATATTATCTATAGTGCTCACTGTGGTTGTGCTCATTATGATTAAATTTATCCCTGCTACCGATATATATATTATAGTATTGACTGGAATTGCCAGTGGAATAATAGCTCGGTTATCACCTATGGGGGATAGTAATAAACCACTAGACGAACTAGAAGTAAAAGTATATGGCAAGAGGGCAAGGATTATACTTGCAATTGAAATATGTGTAATTGTAATATCTTTATTATTCAAGTTATATATAATGGCATTGACTATAGCGATATCACTTGTTGCGCTGAGTGTTATGCTCATATTGGGAGGGTTAGCACGTTCTAAAAGACGGTTTACACAAGAACATTTACGTTCTTAGAAATATTGCTATTTAATCTATCTATTAGACTGGGAACAAGGTCATTACCATCGATGGTAATGACCTTGTTTTTTTGGGGGCTTATATAGATTATGGTATTCATCTAAAGTTACTCAAGGACACTCTAATATTTTACATATTATACGATTAATACACAAAATATTAGAAATAAGTAAATGTTTATGTTAAAATATGTATGAATGTATAGCTGTATCTCAATATTATAAAATTGCCTTATTGTACATGGGATTCATCTTTAGTATGGGATACATATAAAAATTTGTTACAAGCTTCTAAGGAGAGGTGACTATATCAGGAAACTTATAGGGGTGGGTGATTAGCATGTTCAAAATAGTAATTTGTGATGATGAACAGATTGTATGTATGCAATTAAAGGGTATTTTAAAGGAAATAGAGTGTGAACTAGGAGAGAAGTTTATTGTAGAAGTCTTTCCCTCATGCAAAGAATTATATAAGTGTATTTTAGAAGGGACATATTATGATATTATATTCTTAGATATTGAGATGGAAGATATGGATGGTATAGACTTTGGCCAGAGACTGAGGGAGGAGTTGGCAAATGAGGCAACTCAGATAATCTATATCTCCGGCAAGGAAAGTTATGCCATGGAGCTATTTAAGGTAAGGCCCTTTGATTTTATTATCAAGCCACTGACATATGAAGACGTGTACGAAGTAACGGAAAGAGTAATAAAATTTTTAAATAAGAATGATAGATTTTTTGAATATAAGATAAGTCATACAACATATAGAGTTCCCATAAAGGATATTATTTATTTTGAGAGTCAAGGGAAGAAGATAAACATGGTTACACAGAGTGGAGATATGATGTTTTACGGTAAGTTAGCGGGGATAGAAGAGCAGTTGACTAAATTTAACTTTATAAAAATACACAAATCATACTTGGTAAATTACGAGCATATAATAAAGTTTGAATATACTCAGGTTACTATGTCTAACGATATTATTTTATCAATAAGTCAAAGAAATCGAAAAAGGGTGAGGCAGCTGCAAATAAAGTTAAAAAGGAGATATTAAATATGTTAGAATTGAGCTTATATGATTATATATACATTATTTCTAATATTTTTAGCACATTTATAGTATTTAAATTTATGTGTGTATTCTTTGACAGAACGGATGTAAATAAGAGAATTGAATTTATATCTTACATAGGTTATTTTATGTTGATAAGTTTAATATATTTAAAGTTCGACAAGCCCATAATTACATTACTATCTAATATAGTCATATTCTTTGTACTGTCTTTTAATTATAGGGCTACAATAAAGGTAAGGTCTATAGCAGTAATTCTTATATATACTATATTGATGGCAGTTGAGAGTATTGTCTTTTTGTTGGCAAGGTATTTATCAAATAGATTTGGCAATAGTGTCTACAGTGAGGGTTTTTTGATTATAAGTTTGATAGCTACTAAGATTATATCCTATCTAGTAGTGCTAATCGCCGGCGCATTGCAGAATATAAAGACAGGATTCAATATTTCAAACTTAAACTGGCTCGCTGTCTTCTTCATCCCCCTAGGTACTTTGTTTATTACATATACTATCATCTCAGATTCTATCTATTCAGAAGAAAATGTAATAATTAGCGTCATTATATTATTTTCCATTAATATTCTAGTATTCTATCTATATGATGTATTGGCCAATGAATATAGAGAAAAAATAGAGGCAGGTTTATTGCGACAACAAAATAATTACTATTTGAAACAACTTGATATAATGGAGAAATCTCAAGAAAATATTAGGATGTTGCATCATGATATGGGAAACCACATCGTAGTATTACAAGCTCTCATAGAAAACGATGATAAGGAAAAGGCACTAGACTATATAAAGACATTTACTGCTTCCTTTGACTATAAATATGAATATGCCAAGACAGGCAATCTCGATGTGGACAGTATTTTGAATTATAAGATACAAGAGGCTAAGGATAAGGATATTGATGTGGATTTGAAGCTAAAGATACCAGAGCAGATGAATATATCCTCATTTGACATCAGCATTATACTAGGAAATCTCCTTGACAATGCTATTGAAGCGACATCTATGTTAGAGTCTGGGAGGGAAATAGATATAGATTTAGACTTTGATAGAAATGTACTCTTCATAAGTATAAGTAATACATTTGATGGTAGAGTAATATATGAGAACGCTAAATTCAAAACTAGGCATACAGATATGGAAAACCGTGGAATAGGATTGAATAACGTACAGAAAGTAGTGGATAAATATATGGGTGAGATGGAGATATACCATACGGATTATAGCTTTTATGTGGATATAATGATGTATAATATTTGATATTCTCTCCACTTGGAAC
>CALKWW010000087.1 GCA_938003945.1 uncultured Bacillota bacterium
TCATAATCTTTGATTGATGGAAGATCCTCTACAGTTCTATACCATGTCATGTTCAACCTACCTGCAGGGCTATAATCGCCAAATATTATATCTGCAAGTGCCGTGCCTATCTCCTGACCTGCATGAGAGGTATATAGAATAGCAGGGATATTTTCAACAGCCCAATTTATGGCGAAGGGATAGCTACCTACCACTACCATAATAGTATTTGGATTGGCCTTATAGACTGCTTTAAGGAGCTCCTCTTGTGCTGGAGGCAATATGATATCCGGTCTGTCATAGTTCTCCTTCCCATTTATATATGGGTTGTTTCCTACAAATACAATGGATACATCTGCTCCTTTCGCTGAAACTACTGCCTCTTCAATACCACCTGATAGGAACTCTACCTTGAATCTAGATGCGTCTTCCTCATTCTTCACCCCTGATAGAGTACCGTCCTCTTCACATACAGCTACATACTTGTCATTCCACATCTTTATTATGTATATATCGTCTCCCTTGGAGAGCATATTAAAAGACTCCTCAATAAACCAGCTTCTAACTTCCTCTTTAGATGCAGTTAAACTCTCTCCTCCATTTACAAATTTACCATTTACATGGGACTTCAATGTAAAACTGCCCCAGCCCCAATCAGTCACATCAAACAGCTCATTTACTCCTACTTTGCTACTTTCTGCCCTCAATACATTATCATCATCTCCCCTTATAGATATATACCTATCATTGTCAAGAGATTTTAATGCGATACAATCGCAGCCTTCTGTAAAAGTAACAGCTTTATTACCTAGTTTTCTGCTTATTCCTTCAAATGGTGTTATGCTATAGGGAAGAGTGCCACTATACCAATCTGTATATACTACATCACCCAGGGGACCAATTACGGCAATGCTATTTATATCATCCCTATTTAGAGGAAGTATCCTATCCTCATTCTTAAGTAAGACAACAGACTTTTTAGCTGCCTCATTAGATAGTCTTCTATGTTCTGGGCGACAGATATCTTCCTCAGATATACTTGAATAGGGATTGCGCGACTCAGGATCAAACTGTCCCAACCTAAATCTAACCCTGAATATATTTCTTAGTGCATTGTCAATGTCTGCCTCATCAAGTAACCCCCTTGAAAGGGCCTCTTGTACCGATTCAATAACAAGTTCTGGCTCGTCTGTTATGCAATCTACGCCGTTTTTTAAGGCTGTCGCAGCAGTCTCATAATGTGAAGAATAATATCTATGCATAGTAACTGTCTGACTAAAGTCAGCAGCATCTGTCACTATAAAACCAGGTAGGTCCCATTCGCCTTTTACGATCTCATTTAGTATAGGATCCACTATACACGGCGTTCCATTTACAGAGTTATATGCTGTCATGATACAACATGTCTTAGCATTTACTATAGAAGGCTTAAATGCATTGAAATAATATTCATTCATATTTCTAGGATCAATGCTCGCTGAAGTGGTACCCCGCTCATATTCATTATTATTTGCAAAAAAATGCTTTAATGTAGCTCCCATCTTGAGGTAAAAGGGGTGCTCACCTTGCATGCCCTTTATCAGATAACTAGTTAACTCACCAGTGAGACAAGGGTCCTCCCCATATGCTTCTTCAGTTCTTCCCCATCTAGGATCCCTTGCCATATCCACTGTAGGAGCCCATAGAGTAAGTCCTCCCTTTGAACCTAATTTTTTATAGTATGCCCTTGCCTCGGTTCCAATCACATCACCTATTTTATGTAGTAAGTCCTTATCCCAAGTACATGCAAGACCTATAGGCTGAGGAAAGACTGTCGCCTCTCCCACCCACGCCACACCATGGGCCGCTTCACCTCCTACCGAATATTTTGGTATACCAAGTCGCTCTATAGCTGCCTGTTCTGTAGGCAGCAGACTTACCTTCTCTTCTAATGTCAAATGCGATATAAGATCATCCACTCTATCTTCTAATTCCAGATTAGGATTTTGAAAAGGATATTTTCCCATCTATAGACACCTCACATATATAATTCAATGTAGAGACTATAAATCCCCCATTTAACATTCTAGCTAGCTCTTACATGACCCTTAAATAAAACCCAAAGTAAAGCCTAAACCTGTATTAATCTTAGCTGGCTGTAATATTAATATATATTAGCCTTTAGTCTATTTGCCCCTGGTTTGGGCACTATCTCCAATCCTATTTCCCTTTGGATTACTTCAGATGCCCCTTCTACTTTTGCTCCCTTTACACCTCTTAGGCAGATCTTATATGGTTTATCTGCTCCGGCTACTTTGAGCTCTATTATACTACCTGTTCTCTTTGCCTCTATTTCGAGCTCTATCTCTCCTTGCATATTACAGACGACATTTGTAGCAACACGACCATCTTCAAGCTGGAATATGTGCAGGGTTACCCCCTTGGCATAGTCATAGTCCGGCCTATCATCTCTATTACCCATGGCAATAATACTATTGGGCTTAACCATCAAAGGAAGGCTCATATATCCATGTACCTCTTTTCTCCAACAGCCTCCCTCTATTGTTTCGTCTGTCAATAAATTAGTCCAAATTCCTTCAGGTAGATAATATGATACCTCTCCTGTCTCATTGAATATGGGAGCAACTAATATAGAATCACCTAACATATATTGCTTATCCAAATAGGCACATGCTGGGTCTGTTTCAAATTCCAATACCATGGGACGCATCATAGGTATACCATAGTCTTGAGCCTTGCAAGCCATGTTGAACAAATACGGCATCAGACTACATTTTAATTTAGTGAAAAATCTCAGTACATCCACCGATTCCTCATCAAATAGCCATGGCACCCGATATGAAGCATTACCATGCAGACGGCTATGGGAAGATAGTAGACCGAAGGCAATCCAACGCTTATAGAGATCGGGTGTAGAAGTATTTTCAAAGCCACCTATATCATGACTCCAAAAACCAAATCCACAGAGCCCTAAAGACAGACCACCTCGCAGACTTTCAGCCATAGAGTCATAGTTGGCCAAGCAATCTCCACCCCAGTGAACAGGAAATTGTTGACTACCAGCCGTTGCAGAGCGGGCATATACTATTGCCTCATCATCACCACATCTTTCTTTTAAGACCTCAAACACCGTTTCATTATATAGATATGCATAGTAGTTATGCATTTTTTTCGGATCAGAACCATCGTAATACACAACATCGGTGGGAATACGTTCGCCAAAATCTGTCTTAAAACAATCCACTCCCATATCCAGTAATCTTCTCAAATGGTCAGCATACCATTTTCTAGCATCAGGGTTGGTAAAATCCACAATACCCATTGCCGGTTGCCATAGATCCCATTGCCAGACATCTCCATTGGCTCTCTTCAATAGATATCCCTTTTCCACAGCCTCAACAAATAACTCTGATTGCTGGGATATATATGGATTTATCCAAAGAGATATCTTAAGTCCTCTATCCTTTAAGCGCTTTAACATTCCCGCAGGATCAGGAAATACTCTATCATCCCATTTAAAATCACACCAATGAAATTCTCTCATCCAAAAGCAGTCAAAGTGGAATACACTGAGGGGAATATCGCGCTCTTCCATACCCTCAATAAAACTAGTAACCGTCTTTTCATCATAGTCAGTTACAAATGAAGTAGATAGCCATAGTCCAAAGGACCATGGAGGGGGAAGAGCTGGCCTGCCAGTTAGACTTGTATAATTATTTAACACTCCCTTCATAGTAGGGCCATTTATGATATAGTATTCTAGATATTCACCTGATACACTGAATTGCGCCCTTGAGACACTTTCAGAGCCAATCTCAAATGATACTAGCTCTGGATGAGCCACAAAAACTCCATATCCCTTATTGGTTATATAGAAGGGAATATTTTTATAGGCTTGCTCCGAACTCGTTCCTCCATCTGCATTCCAAATATCCACAGTCTGCCCATTTTTGACAAAATGGGTAAAACGTTCACCTAGACCATAGACACACTCATCCACACCTAAATGTAGTTGCTCACGCATATAGCTTTGACCTTCGGCTGAAGTTATATAACCTAAATTTTTTGTTCCAGAACCTGTGAGATATCTATCTTCGTCAAAAAATTCAATTCCCCAATTCCCCTTTGATAGCCTTGCATTTAATCTGCCAGTTTTAAACACAATTTCCCCTTCATTTTCACTTATATCAATGTCTGTTTTCCCTTCATTTATTTTAAATGATGGAAGCGTCTCTACACCACCTTTAAAGTGGTAAGCTTGCACCCGTATTACCTCAGGCATTGGAGAAGAAAGTCGAAGCGTTATAATAGGACCTTCCAAAGTCTGTCCTCTATGGGTCACTTTGAAACACGGTGCATACACTGTAATAGATTCTTGATCAATATTTATTTCATATGCTTCTACCGGATTATATATATTAAATCCTTCTCTTACTAGCCAGAAACCATTGGTAAATTTCAT
>CALKWW010000088.1 GCA_938003945.1 uncultured Bacillota bacterium
CTTGCTGGTTATAATGAACTAATCTTAAGAGCCCATTATAACCAATTATTTTTGATTTGGTTTATAATGAAATCTCTCAATAACAAATATAGAAAATATACCCATACCTTTACCTCCTTTACCTCTTTTAACTATAAGTGAGATAAAGTAATATCTACTACTGCAATACTTGTATACATATTTAAAGCCTCCTTACCTAAACAATTATACCACCCTTAATTACTCTCTTCAATAAACCTCTCCTATAAAATATCAATTTGCTTTAGAATATAACCCCTAAAAACCTAAGCTATTTCACAAGGAAATTTATTCATAAAATCCTTCATCTTATGTATCATCATAATCTTCTTGTATCTACTTACACGACATCCGAACAGCTATTCCTATCTCTAACTCAGAAATAGGCTTTTTGCTGCTGTAACCATCCTTATTTTTAACAAATTGTAAACCGTCGGAAGCCTTGAAAAATCGAGCTATTTCGATGATTGAACCTTTTGTATCTCTATCACGCACTCCACATGATTCGTATAAGGAAACATATCTACTGGCTGAGCCTCATGTGCGACATAACCATATTCTTTAAGATACCCAAGGTCCCTAGCTAGCGTTGCAGGATTACACGATACATACACAATCCTACTAGGCTCCGCCTTTGCAATTACCTCTAATAGCCCCCTGTCACATCCCTTTCTGGGGGGATCTAACACTACTACATCAGGTCGAATAGCTCGGCTCATCAAATCGGGTACAATCCTCTCTGCCTCCCCCGCTATAAATTCTACATTTTCTATACCATTTAACTTTGCATTCTTCTTAGCATCTTCTACTGCATCCTCTACTATCTCTATCCCATATACCTTCTTAGCATATTTAGCAAGAAATAGAGATATAGTGCCTATACCACAATACACATCAAATACAGTCTCTTCTCCTGATAGTTTTGCATACGTCAGTGCTTTTCCATATAGAACTTCAGTCTGGACGGAGTTGACTTGAAAAAAAGATAAGGGTGATATCCTAAATTTATACTCACCTATTGTATCTATAATGTGATCTCTTCCCCATAATACCACATTGTCCTTCCCAAGTATTACATTTGTCTTCCTATTATTTATATTTTGCACTATACCTACTATACCCTCTATTTTCTCCTGCAACATATCTACTAGATCTTCTTTGTGAGGAAGACTATCACCATTTGTAACTATTACTACCAATATCTCTCCTGTACTAAAACCTACCTTTGTCACAATATGCCTTATAATACCCCTATGAGTATTCTCGTCATATACAGAAACATTATATTTATCTATGAAGTTACGTATAATAGCTCCTATTTCATCGTTTGCTGTAACTTGTATAAGACAGGTGTTCATATCCACAATATCATGACTTCGCCGACAAAAGAAACCCAAGATAGCCCCTTCATCATCCATACCCACTGGAAGTTGCGCCTTATTTCTATATCTAGTGGGAAAACCCATACCTATGGTCGGCAACACTTCTATATCCGTCAGCTTACCAATACGTGTTAAGGCATCTTTGACCGTTTGGGTCTTAAACTCTAATTGAGATGAATAGTCCATATGCTGGAGTTGACATCCACCACACTCTCCAAAGTGCTCACATATGGGGCTAACCCGCGCCGGCGACTTTTCCACCACCTGCAGAAGCTTCGCAAACCCATAATTTTTATTTGTCTTTGTAATTTCTACCCTCACCCTCTCATTGGGTAGGGCACCTTCTACAAATAGAGTATAGCCATCTATCCTTCCTATTCCCTGACCGTTTGAACTCAAATTCTCTATCTCTATATCATATATTTCATTTATCTTCACTGGTAAATTCCATCTCTTCATCTAGCACTATCCTCCACATATGTTATATAAGAGTTTTATAACATACAATTTATAAAATTAAAATAAATACAGAGTATATATTATAATATAATACTACGAATTAAAACTATCCATTATTCTACTCCAATATACATTAAAATAAGGAATGGTAACTTTCCCATTCCCTATTCTATAGGCAATTCATAAATTTTTCATATATTTCAGGACACGCCTTTTTTATATTTATAGGTCTTAGGTTACTATCTGTTATAGCATGTACAGTAGAACCATATACTACAAGGGTATCTTCTTCCTTTTTTCTAATCTCATATTCAAGTATAACCCTAGCTCCTTTGAACTTACCCATCCTGGTAGTTACAATAATTTCATCATCGTGTCCTACTGGTTGTTTGTAATAGCAGTGGGTCTCGATAACTGGCATCATATAGCCCATATCCTCCATCTTTTTATATGACAGACCCATCTTTCGCATAAACTCTGTTCTACCGACTTCAAAATAGATATAATAGTTAGAATGATGAACTACTTCCATCTTATCCGTTTCTTCATACCGTACTCTAAAACACGTATCAACAGTAAACATACTCTATTTCATCCCCTTTTACTTACCTACTACATACACCTTTATGAGATTTGTCTTGCCACTCTCTCCAGCTGGTACCCCCGCGGTTATAACCACTGTATCTTCTCTATCCACTATTTTCGTAGCCAATGCAGCTTCTACAGCCTTTTCAATCATCTCATCTGTACTCCTGGCATCGAGCGTCAACCTTGGTATCACACCCCATATCATAGCAAGTTTTCTATACACATCATATGAAGTTGTAGTAGCTATAATTGGGGGTTTAGGCCTATATCTAGATACCATTCTAGTTGTATAGCCTGACTTTGTAGGGGTTATTATGGCTGTAGCTTCCAATTCACTGGCTATAGTACAGCTTGCATGACTTATGGCATGAGTGGTCGTAGATATATCCCTCACACAACCTTCAAGATAATTCCCATCATAGTCAATACTCTCCTCCACCTTTGTGGCTATATTAGCCATTGTAGTAAAGGTCTCAATTGGATATTTCCCCATTGCCGTCTCACCAGATAGCATTATGGCATCACATCCATCATATATGGCATTTGCCACATCACTAGCTTCAGCACGAGTAGGCCTTGGATTTCTTATCATAGAATCTAACATCTGTGTAGCCGTTATGACAGGTTTACCCGCTAAAATGCATTTATTTATTATGTTTTTTTGCACAATGGGAACATTTTCAATGGGGATTTCCACTCCCAAATCGCCCCTGGCTATCATAATTCCATCAGATGCTTTTATTATTTCATCAATATTGTCTATCCCTAGTTGATTTTCAATTTTGGCTATTATATGTATACCTTCCCCACCATTTTCATTAAGAAAATTACGTATAGCTTTTATATCTTCTGCCCTCTGTACAAAGGATGAGGCAATATAATCTACCCCATTTTCTATACCAAACTTTATATCTTCTCTATCCTTATCCGTCAAATTAGGTAAGTTTAGGGGAATCCCTGGGATATTCACTCCCTTATGATCCCCTAAGCTTCCTCCATTTACCACTGTACAGTGGACATTACTCTGCGTTATTTCATCCACCTTAAGTTCTATAAGTCCATCATCTATAAGTATACGACTACCTTCATATACATCTTTTACTATATTCTTATATGATACCGATACACGACTTTCATCTCCAAGACACTCATCTATTGTAAGAGTGAATGGCTGTCCTTCGCTTATATATACCGGACATTGTTTGAATTTTCCAAGTCTTATCTCTGGTCCCTTGGTGTCAAGTAATATAGCTACAGGTAAGTCAAGCCCCTCTCTATACTGCTTGACTAGCTCTATACGTCTTTTATGTTCATCGAAATTTCCGTGGGAAAAATTTAGCCTAACCACATTAGTCCCCATCTCTATTAGTTTCTTGAGTATATGGGGTTTTTCGCTAGCTGGACCTAATGTACATATTATCTTTGTCTTTCTCATATCGATCCCACCATATAATTTTTTATAAATCTATATAGATAATATCTTAGACATTTCATATAATTCCATATCAAATTCTTTTTCCATACTCAATGCTTCTTCAATATCCATATCCATTATCTCATTATCATTTATACACACTACTCTATTGCCCACACCTTTTTGCAGTAATTTGACAGCATGCACTCCCAAACGACTAGCTAACACTCTGTCAAAGGATGATGGGTTACCTCCTCTTTGAATATGACCCAATATAGTGGAACGTACTTCTATACCCGTCTTTTCTTGTATCTCTTTACCCAATTTATCTGCATGCCCAACACCCTCTGCAAGCACTATTATCTGGGAAAGTTTGCCCCTTTCCTTACCCTCATTGAGCCTTTTACATATGTCATCTACATTGAAGGGAATTTCAGGTACCACTATATTCTCTGCTCCACCACCAACACCCGCGTATAAGGCAATATCTCCTGAATTTCTTCCCATGACCTCTATAATATTTGCCCTACCGTGAGATGTTATTGTATCTCTTATCTTGTTTATGGCATCTAATACGGTATTTACTGCAGTATCAAAACCAATGGAGTAATCAGTACAACCTATATCATTGTCGATTGTAGCCGGTATACCTACTGAAGGTACGCCCATACGACATAGCGCCTGTGCAGCTCTGAATGAGCCGTCACCACCGATCACTACAATACCTTCTATGCCATAATTTTTTATCACCTCTAAGGCCATCTTCTGCCCTTCTTCTGTCACAAACTCCTTACATCTAGCTGTTCTTAGGATAGTCCCTCCGCGATGTACTATATCTCCTACTGACGCCACTTCCATCTCTACTATCTCACTATGGATAAGTCCATTTAATCCCCTCTTTATGCCAAATACTCGCATATTATTATATATGGCTGTCCTCACCACAGCTCTTATAGCAGCATTCATTCCTGGTGCGTCTCCACCACTAGTTAACACAGCAATTCTTTCCATATCACTATTGCCTCCCTATATAATTTAAATTTTATATTCAATAGCCATGTTCCATAAGAACTTTGTATGTCTCCTTGACTTCTGATTGGGGAACTAGAATTTCATATAGGCATTCTTCACCATCTACATCCTCATTCGTGCATCGGATTTTTACCGGGACTCCTTCATCTGATAATATTTCCCTTATTCTGTCTGTAGCAGATTTTTGATCCGCGACATAGACAACCATCCACATATCTAAATCCTCCATCATTCCTCATAGTTAGAGTAAAGCTCCCCATGTTTTGTAAGAACTTTAGCCTTACCTCGAATTTTCATAGCAGATGTATTCTCTGTAAATTGGGCTATCATTATCTCACCATCGTCTAGTTTTTCAGTGTGATGAAATTTAGTATCTTGCCCTCTTGTCATCCCTATTATGTCTACACCATCTTCGAGAGCTAATATGCAAATATAATCTCCTTGCACTACCTTATCATAATCTTCCATTGATTCTTACCTCCCAATATAAAATTCGCCCTATTCCCCTACAATACACTACATTATACCATCATATTAGCTTATATTCCACATTAAAAGTAGAACTCTTCAGCCGACAAGTTTTACCGATTCCTTGCCTACTATATTGTATAGCTCATCTAATAGTCCAGCCTCTTCCCGTATCCACAATTCTCTATCCGCCATAAAGCTCTTACCTGTGTCCTCCATATATAGATATACAGGAATACTTCCCTTATAGCGCATCAGAATAGGACATATCTGCCTTTGTACATCTATATCGATGTCCTTAGATATCTTTATATATAGTTTTTTATTGAGCATATTTGTAAGAGGCGTAACATTGTCACACAGTATCTTTGCATCTTCCTCTTCTCGCATACTCACTTTCCCTTGTATAATGACTGTACTATCCACATCTAGAAGTTTATAGTATTTTTGATATACTGTAGGAAATACTATTACTTCAACAGTGCCATATAGATCCTCTAAAGTTACAAATGCCATTATATTATTATTTCTAGTGGATTTTATGTTCTTGTCAATTACAATTCCACCAATGGTTATAGAGCTTCCATCCCTTATATTACTAGCTCTAACTACACCACCCTCACCTTGCTCATTTAACTCTGCCAAATCTAGTGTAGTATCCAATTTATTTAAAGTGGCCTCATATTCGTCAAGTGGATGCCCACTTATATATACGCCTGTCATCTCCTTCTCCATTGAGAGTATAAATTTCCGTGGAAACTCATCTACATCGGGAAGTACATCCTCCACTAAACTATTTCTGTCAGATGTATCTACCTTTTCAAATATAGATACCTGACCTTCTATATTACGTTTTTTATCTTGATACACCCCATCTAGTGTTCTCTCATATATTGCCATAAGCTGCGACCTATATATCCCAATTGAATCAAATGCACCACATTTAATCAAGCTCTCCACCATACGCTTGTTTAGACTATTTGAATCCACCTTCTGACAAAAATCGAGGAAACTCACAAACTTCCCTTGCTCTTCTCTAGCTTGGATTATAGATTGGATTGCCGACGTACCCACGTTTTTGACCGCAGCAAGACCAAACCGAATCTTATTATCTACCACTGTAAATTTGGAATAACTCTCATTTACATCTGGTGGGAGTACCCCAATGCCCTTTTTCCTACAATACTGTATATAACCTGCCACCTTGCTACTATTGCCCATTACACTGGTCATAAGGGCGGCCATAAATTCAACAGGATAGTGATATTTAAGCCATGCCGTCCTATATGCAATAAGCGCATAAGCAGCTGCATGAGATTTGTTAAATGCATATTTGGCAAACTCCATCATCTCATCAAATATTTCATTGGCTTTTGCCTCTGATACTCCCCTTTCAAGGGCTCCAGGTATTACCACATTTCCCTCTTCATCGCTTTGTCCATATATGAAATTACGTCGCTCCCTCTCCATAACATCTATATCCTTCTTTGCCATGGCACGCCTTACGAGATCTGATCTACCAAGGGAATATCCCCCTATATCCCTGACTATCTGCATGACCTGCTCTTGATAGACCATACAGCCGTATGTCACCTCAAGTATGGGAGCCAATACATCATCAGTATATTCAATCTTCTCTGGATGTTTTCTATTCTCCAAATATCTAGGTATCTGATCCATGGGACCAGGCCTATATAGGGATATACCTGCTATTATATCCTCAAAATTTCTAGGCTTTAATTCTTTCATAAACTGTTTCATTCCACTGTTTTCTAGCTGAAATACCCCGTCTGTATCGCCTTCACCTAACATATCATATACATTTTTATCATCTAATGGGATATTTTCGATATCTACTCTCTTCCCTATAGTACTCTCTATGAGATCTAAGGTATCCCTTATAACAGTTAAGGTTCTGAGTCCAAGAAAGTCCATCTTTAAAAGCCCTAGTTGCTCTAAATCTCCCATGGCGAACTGTGTAGTTATCGTATCGTCATTTTTCTGTAGGGGTACATGCATCATAATAGGTTCTTTGGATATGACCACACCTGCTGCATGGGTAGAGGCATGCCTTGGGAGTCCCTCTAGTTTTTTAGACGTATCTATGAGCAACTTCACCTGAGGGTCACTGTCATAGAGGGCTTTAAGCTCTCTATTTAACTCAAGAGCCCTGTCTATTGTAACACCTGGAGCAAATGGCACCATCTTGGCAATCCTATCCACATCACCATAGGGTATATTCATAGCCCTGCCTACATCCCTTATTGCCCCTCTAGCTGCCATAGTACCAAATGTTATTATCTGTGCAACCCTATCCTCACCATATTTATCCACCACATAGTCTATAACTTCTTGACGCCTTTCAAAACAAAAATCCACATCTATATCTGGCATGCTTACTCGCTCAGGATTTAAAAAACGTTCAAAGAGGAGATCATATTTAAGTGGATCTATCTGGGTTATATCCAACACATAGGCCACTATACTCCCTGCTGCACTTCCCCTTCCTGGACCTACTATTATCCCCTCTTCTCTAGCATGTCTTATAAAATCCCACACTATGAGAAAATAATCTACATAGCCCATCTCTTCTATTACACCTAATTCATATTCTAGGCGCTTGAGTATCTCTTCAGTAGCATTCTCATATTTTCTCTCCATTCCCCTAGTACAGAGCTTACGTAGATATTCAGAAGAAGTATATCCTTCTGGAACCTGAAAGCTAGGGAGATAAGTCTTATCAAAGTCAAAATCTACATTACATCTCTTGGCAATATCCACCGTATTTTTCAAGGCTTCAGGATATTCGCGAAATATATGTGTCATCTCATCAGATGACTTTAGATAGAATTCCCTCGTCTCAAATTGCATCCTATCATCATCTTCAAGTGTCCTGCCCGTCTGAATGCATAAGAGTACATCATGGGCCTCTGCATCATCACGTTCTACATAGTGGACATCATTTGTTGCCACAAGTGGGATTCCAGTCTCCCTGCTTAGATGAATAAGGCCTTTATTTGCTCTGCGCTGCTCTTCAAGCCCATGGTCTTGAATCTCTATATAGAAGTTCCCATCACCAAATATTCCATTTAGTCTCAAAGCCAATTCCTTTGCCCTATCATAACGTCCATCCAATATAAGTGAAGGTATGTCACCTGCGATACATGCGCTCATGCCTATGAGCCCTTCACTATATTTCTCTAGCACATTATAATCTATCCTTGGCTTATAATAAAAACCCTTTATAAAACCTAGTGACACTAATTTTATGAGATTCTCATAGCCTAACTCATTTTTTGCTAATAAGACCAGATGGGCATAGTCACTGTCCGCTCTTGCGTCCTTGTCCTCCATAGAACGAGGAGCAATATAGACTTCACAGCCAATTATCGGGTGGATACCTCGTCTCTTTGCCTCTCTATAAAAATCTACTACACCATACATGACACCGTGATCAGTTATGGCCAAACTGGACATACCAAGCTCTTGGCATCTATCTAGTAAGTCACCTGTACGTCCTGCACCATCCAATAGACTATATTCAGTATGAACATGTAGATGAACAAAATCCTCCATTGTGTCCTCCCTCTCTTATTAGCAACGCAAATATTTCTATATATTAATTTTAACATTTTATTGTCCCATATACAATCTACTAAAACACGTCCTTAGTAAAAGCACCATACTATGGTCTCTAATAAAATAGCTCTAGAAAAAAAGCAACTATTTAAAGTTGCTTTCAAAATTATATTTCATTTTTCCTCAAATCCTCGGCCAACTTATCAAGTTTCCTGAGCCTATGGTTTACCCCTGATTTCCCTATGGGGGGATCTAAAATCTGACCCAATTCCTTCAAACTAGCATCAGGATAATTGAGTCTAAGCTCTGCTATCTCCTTAAGAGACTGCGGAAGTTTCTCATACCCTAATGTCTTTTTTATATATTCTATATTCTCAATTTGACGCATGGACGCATCTATGGTCTTTGTCAAATTAGCGGTTTCACAGTTGACAATCCTATTTATATTATTTCTCATATCCTTGTATGCACGGATATTCTCAAAGTCCAACAGCGAAGAATGAGCCCCCATTATATTGAGGAGATTTACAATATGCTCCCCCTCTTTTAAATATACCACATAGTTGTTTTTCCGTTCAATTATCTTGGCATGAAGTTCGAAATAGTTTAAAAGCTCACATAGGCTCTTTGCATACTCTTTCCTATGAGTGACAAACTCTAGATGATACATCTTCTCTGGATCCGACATGGAGCCACCTCCTAGGAATGCACCCCTGAGGTATGCCTTCTTACAACATCTCCTATCTACTAGTTCTTTATCGATATCCTCTTTTACCACTACTTGACCATTGTCATTCCTATATACGCTAGACGTGTCAATAAGTATTCTTTTAGTATAATTAGAAGCTGGTATAACTAAGAGATAGCTGTTTTTCTTTCTAAGGCGCGTATTCTTTCGCACCAATATCTCTGCATTGATATCATATATATTCTTAAATAATACAAAGATCCTCCTTGCAAGAGAAGCATTTTCAGTAGATATCTTTAGACTATAACGTCCTCTACCAGAGATCTCTACCACACCACTTATGTGTATGATACCAGCCAATTCAGCAAGCATACAACATTTGCGTTTTGTGGGTACCCTACTGAGCTCATTTTTTGTCCTGTATGAAAATGACATTTAAGACACCTCTATCTTTATTCCAGCCTTTTTTATCTAAATCCGTACTATTTCTGCCCTGGAATCCTATATATTACCTACTTTTACGCACAAAGCCTAAGAACTATTGGTTATTAGATAGATCTCTGTGATCCACTGTAACCCTATAGCCTTTATCCATAAGAGCCTCATATAGAGCATCTGCTATTGCAACGGATCTATGCCTACCTCCAGTGCACCCAATACCAACTACCAACTGGTATTTACCCTCCCTTAAATAATAGGGGATTAAAAATTCCAACATATCAGTTAGCTTAGTGAGAAATTCCCTAGTCTCTGGAAAATTAAATATATACTCTTTAACCTCTCTATCTTTGCCCGAATGCTCTTTAAGATGTTCTATATAGAAGGGATTCGGCAGAAATCGCACATCAAATATAAGATCTCCCTCCATTAATATACCATATTTAAAGCCAAATGATGTTATAGATATTATAAGGCGTTCATCTGCCTTCTCGTCTATAAACAAATCCATCAATATCTGCTTCAACTGCCTTGGGCGAAGATTGCTAGTATCTATTACATAGTCAGCTCGCTGCTTCACACTATCTAGCCGTTTTCTCTCAAGGGCTATACCTTCTATTATTCGTCCTTCTTTGACAAGAGGATGCATCCTCCTACTCTCCTTATATCTCTTTATAAGCACATCGTCCTTTGCATCTAAAAAGAGTATTTCGTAGGAATATCCCTCATCCTCAAGACAGTATAGGCATTCAAATAGATCATCGAAGAAACCTCCACCCCGTATATCCACTACTATTGCTATCTTATCTATCTTTCCCTCTGACTGATAACATAGCTCAGCAAATTTCAATATGAGTTTTGGAGGTAAATTATCGATGCAAAAAAAACTCATATCTTCTAGATATCTTATTGCAAGTGTCTTCCCTGCCCCTGAAAGACCGGTAACTATGACAAAACGCATATTATCCTCCTTCGTTCAACTGATATAAATTAGAGATTACATTTAATATAAATGGTTTTGGAGATATCAATCACTCTACAAATTCATGGGAATTTATTATCCTAGAGGGCTTAAGTCCTGCCTCCTTGGCAATAGCTATTCCCCTAGCGAAATCTCCCACCCTCTCAGGTGTATGAGCATCACTGTTTATTGTAAACAAAACATCTTCCTTCATAGCTATTTTAACATAGTCTACTGTCATAAATCCATGTCCTGAATTTATCTCTAAAGCGACATTGTGCTTGGCAGCATGCCTTGCAAGGAGGCGTGAGTCAATATCTATCTTTGCCCCTGGGTGAGTAATTATATCTATGGGGTATCTCTCCATTGCCCTTATCATTGCCATAGTATTATCATATCGCATCTTTTCTGCCACACTGGGCACTACCTTCCCCACAAAGTTCCGTCCAAAGAGTCCCCAAGCATCTCTAGGCGACTTAGGTATAGCCCCATTGTGAAAACCCATGAGTACGATATCAAATAGATCTATACATTCCTCCTCTAAATCTACAGTACCATCTAAACCTATTAAATTAGCCTCTACTCCTAATAGGATCTCAATATCATCAAACATACCATTTATCCCATCTATCTCAGCTTTCATCTTATATATATCATCTATTGATACACCGTATGCAAAATGTTTAAAGCCATGATCTGTTATGGCTATTTTTTTTAACCCCTTCTCCCTAGCTGCCTCCACATTAGCTAAAACAGTACCTTTGCCATGACTATATATTGTATGGGTGTGTAAATCTGCTACTATATTGTATAAGTCCATCTATCTATTCCTCCCCTACTATCTTGAGCTCAGGACATAGCGCAATGCCAAATTTCTCATATACTTTATTTTGAATTATCTCTATCAATTGTACCACATCAGCACAAGTAGCATTACCTGTGTTTATTATAAAACCTGAATGCTTAGGTGACACTTGGGCATCACCAACGCTGTATCCTTTAAGGCCTGCATCTTGTATTAGTTTTCCTGCAAAAGCCCCCTCTGGCCTTTTAAACGCACTTCCTCCACTTGGATAAGATAGAGGCTGTTTTTCCCTCCTACGCCTATTTAATTCATTCATAGTAGCTCTAATTCTCTGTGAATTTCCCCGAGCAAGCTCTAATACTACATCCAATACAATGAGCCCTTTTTTCTGTACTATACTTGTTCTATAGCCAAACTCCAACATGGAGCTCTTTAGCCGTACTCGCTGTCCACTTATATCAACCGCATTTACAGCCACCACCACATCCTTCATCTCACCTCCGTAGGCGCCGGCGTTCATGGCAACGGCCCCACCAAGAGAGCCAGGTATCCCACTTGCAAACTCCAACCCCGTTAGACTTTCTCCTAAAGCTAGGCGCGAGAGCTTAGATAGGAGTATACCCGACTGTGCCACTATTCTAGTCCCCTCTGCCATTGCATCACTAAAGGATTCTCCTATCTTCAAGACTACACCGCGAATCCCCTTATCTCTCACAAGTAGATTACTACCATTGCCCATTATAAATATGGGAATAGCATTACCACTACAATATTTTAATATATCGATTATTTCATTTTCGTCAGATGGTAATACCATTATATCCGCTGGTCCACCTATTCTAAATGAGGTATGTTTGTTCATGGGCTCATGAAGCAAAACTCCAGCATTTGGTACTATGCTATTTATATCGTCAAATACACTTTTTATATCCATAGTTCTATTATCTCCTACATAAAGTATTAATAATAATAGTTTATATTATTTTTCATACTTATACAAGCCGTTAAGCTGCTCCTCTAACCTCCCCATATCCTCGTCAGCATCATATATATGAGTTATGTCCCTTCGAACTGAGAACATACCCAGCCCATCAAGTGAGATCTGCATATCCTCGCCTAAAAGCTCCCTCAAAAAATCAATACATATCATTCTCTTGTATTCATCGTCTTGTTTTAAAAGTCCATAGCTCCCTAGTTGGTCCACCTTAATATATGTTCCCTTGGGAATAGGCAATACACGTCCTGGAGGGATTTCCCCCTTCTCTTCGCTTCCCCTTATAGTATATATTGCCTTTGTGGGGCCTAAAAATATACCCGCCCTTCTCTCCAGCGCAAATATTCGCCACCCTTCATCATATGTCATCTCGCCCATATTCGCCGGCGCCATCCCCTCTACTATCCATCTGTCTATATAGGAATCAACTACACATTCAATGGGTCTTGAGTAGGGACTTTCATATGACACAAATCCAAAATGTTCTGTTGTATTCTTATCTTCTTCATCACAGGCGACCTTAGATATCAATTGGTGTAGCACATCCCAACCCATATCCTCCCCTAAATCGATATCTGCATATTCCCATTGTTCCTCATCCACAAGCTCAGTATTTATAATAAATGTATACCACCCAATCATATATGGCAATCCAATTAACTTATTATCTCTTGTGCTCATATCCTTTGCCGGCTGTATAAGTAATTTTAGTTCCTCTTTAGAAAAGTATTTGTTTAAATCCTCTAGCATATGGGGTGATACAATACTGTCATACGTATTTAGTGATACTATATCTGGCAGTACATCCCTATCTAAATCTTCTTGAAAATACATATTAAGTCTATCTGGTGTCATAGAGCGAACCTCAAAGAACACCTCTGGATATCTGCCCTCTATCGCAGTTATTGCATCTTTGAGCCAGGTCTCCACATTTCCCCTTCCACATATAGTATAGTCCCCCACATGCCATATCTTTATCATACCTGTCCATTTAGGCTTATTAGATTTTATGAGTTCAAGGGGATTGGGACGTCTAAGGCCCCTATATATAACCACAGGGCCAAAGATTATAAATATTAATATAGAGATGCATAAAAAAAGAGTAAATGGTTTTACCCTTTGCTTCACATCGTTCAGCTCCCCTCGTGTAAAACCTTTACTCCATATATATTGAATGTATTGAGCCCATATGTCTATTTTATGGACATATCTAAACTAAAAATATTGCATGAGCAGTCAATATAAGACTCGAATCATACCAAACCCATGAAGCTCCTTTTTTATAATCTGCCTAACATTGCAGCGCCAATTATGCCGGCATCGTTGCCAAGCTCTGATAGACGTATATCAGCGTAGGGCATATCTTTGTAAAATATATGTTCCTTCACCTGCTCCTTGAGACTATCTAGAAGAAAATCACCTGCTCTAGATACTCCCCCACCTATGGCAATTATTGAGGGATCAAATGAATTTATAATAGTAACTATACCCATAGCCAAATAATATATGTAATTATCAAACACCTCTAAAGCTACCTCATCTCCTGCCTTTGCAGCATCTATTACAGTCTTCGCACTTATCTTATCTAAATCACCCTCTACGCTCTTAGCAATTATGCTATCAGGATTGGCCTTAGCAACCTTCTTTCCCTCCCTTATAAGGGCAGTTGCAGATGTATATCTCTCAAAACAACCTCTATTTCCGCAGGTACATGGTACACCATCAACTCTCACTATCATATGTCCTAGCTCAGCTCCTACGCCATGACTACCGCTATAGGGTCTCCCCCCTATTATTATGCCAGAACCTACACCTGTCCCCAATGTTATGGTCACTGAGTTCTCTACACCTTTACATGCACCAGTTACAGCTTCTGCCAGTCCTGCAACATTGGCATCATTCTCAAGATATATAGGTAAGTCAATATGTCTTTGTAGCTCTTCCCGAACAGGCACATGCTTCCAATTGAGATTGTTTGCAAACACCACCTCACCTTGCTCATTGTCGATACACCCAGGAGAACCAATGCCTATAGACTCCACATCAGAAAGCTCATATCCTCCCTGCTTGAGTATCTCTCCTATAAGGTCTGCCATATCTTTTATTATCTCATCATAAGGGCGCGATGACCCTGTTGGCACTTCATCTTTTACAAGTATACTCCCCTCTTCGTCTACTATGCCTGCTCCTATATTTGTTCCACCTAGATCTACCCCTATATATAGTTTCATATACATCATCCTTCCTTTTTTTATTCCTCGTTTCCGCGAATTAGAGCATTTAGACGATTGTCAAGTTCCTTTGCTGAATTATAACCTAGTTTTTTAAGGCGCCAATTCCTTGCCGCCACCTCCACAATTATGGCCAGATTCCTTCCTGGTCTCACTGGTATTACAATCTTAGGTAACTTCACGCCTAAAATTTCTGTATAGTCTTCCACTAAACCTAGTCTGTCATATTCTTTCTCGTTGTCCCAAAATTCTAGATATATAGCTAGATCCAAGGGTTTGTTATTTATAACAGCACCTACTCCATACATGGCCTTTATGTCTATAATTCCAATGCCTCTGATTTCCATAAAATGGCGGATGAGCTCCGGCGCTTCCCCTACAAGGCGTTGCTCTGCAACTTTTTTTATCTCCACGGCATCATCTGCAACGAGCCTATGACCACGCTTTATGAGCTCTAATGCAGTTTCACTCTTACCTATGCCACTCTCACCCATAAGAAATATACCAACACCATATACATCTACAAGCACACCATGCTTAGTAATCCTCGGTGCTAACTGAGAATCCAAATACCCTATTAGCTTGTTTATGAGCTTAGTGGTGGTCATATCTGAACGGAGCACTGGCCTCTTATACTTTTTTGCATAATGCAGTATATAATCGGGTATATCCATTCCCCTAGATATGATAGCACAAGGTATGTCATAGCTAAAAAATTTATCTAAATACCTACCCCTTATATCTTCATCTAGTTGCCTTAAATAGGTCATTTCCACTTTACCTAGCACCTGTATTCTGTCATGTGCAAAATAGTCAAAAAAACCTGCAAACTGCAGACCAGGCCTATTTATATCACTAGTATCTATATCTATAGATAGTGTATCCTGATCACAATATATTACCTCCAAATTTAATGTATTAATTATATTTTCAACTGGAAGACTACTCAAGAAGATTCACTCCCTAAAATAAATTTTTCTATCACATGGGCAACCCCTGCCTCATCATTGGATAGAGTTACATAATCTGCAGCTCTTTGCACATCATATGGAGAATTGCCCATAGCCACTCCTAAGCCTGCATATTCAATCATGGACAGATCATTATAACTATCACCCACTGCTATTATAGAGTCCCTATCTATATTGAACATATCAGCCATATAGCAAACGGCCCTTCCCTTTGTGGCATCTTTGTGGGTAAACTCCAAAAATTGTGGTTTCGAAATTGTGATCTGAAGTATATTACCATATAACCTATCATATTTCTCTTTAAGAACCCTTATTTTCTCTGGTTCATCTATTATTATAAACTTAGTGACATCCCTATCCTTTACATACTCCTCCAAATCAGTTACCACATTGCCACGTTGTCCACTTATATTGCGATAGAATTCACTGTATTGATTTTCTTCCACCATATAGTATTCATCATCTATATATCCCTGTATATAATAACCGCCCATCCTACTATGCCGCACAATCGCTCTTGATAGTTCCCTATCTATGGGAATATGACTGAGCGTCTCACGGGATAGGGCATTTTTTATAAGGGCACCTTGATAAGTTATTACTGGCATATCAATGCCTAGTTCTTCTACATAGGGTAGAGTAGCACTAAACATCCTACCTGTAGCAATTATAATAAATACACCTTTATCTATAGCTGCAATCAATGCCTTTTTATTTTTCTGACTTATCTTTAGATCCGTTCCCAAGAGGGAGTCGTCTAGATCTAATACCAACATCTTATAGTCCATATCCTTTTTATATTCACCCCCATTGATTAAATGCATAATAGCAAATATTATCCTTGTAATTAGTTAAGTCCAAAAAGGTTGGACTTAACTAATTACATTATACGCTAAAAAACCTCCATTGGAAAGATTGAACATATCCTACTTGAGATAATCTTTTATATTTTGTGCGGCTCGCCTATTCATTCCCTCTACATTGCATAACTCCTCTAGTGAAGCTGCTCTTATTCCCTCCACTGTGCCAAATTCCCTAAGAAGGGCAACACGCCTCTTGGGTCCTATCTCCGGTATATCCTCTAGCACTGAATGGAGGCTATTTTTCTGCCTCAAACTCCTATGATATGAAAGGGCAAACCGATGAGCCTCATCACGTATACGCTGTAGTAGGTGAAGAGCATCGGAATCTCTAGGTATTATAAGTGGTTCATTAGATTCTGGCATATATACCTCTTCAAATTTTTCTGCTAAGCTTATTACCGGAATATAACCTAACCCTAATGCCTCTAAAACTTCAGATGAAACCTTTAGTTGACCCTTGCCTCCATCTATAAGTATTAAATCAGGTAATATTGAAAATTTGCCATTGTCAATGTCCCTCCCCTCACTTTTTAGACTCTCTATCTCCCTAAGTCCTCTCTTATATCGTCGTCTTATGACCTCTGCCATACTTGCATAGTCATCAGGACCTACCACTGTCTTTATCTTAAAGCGCCTGTAGTCCTTCTTTTTAGCTTTGCCTCCCTCGAATACCACCATGGAAGCCACCGATTCCACTCCCTGTATGTTGGAGATATCAAAGGCTTCAATGCGATAGGGAACACTCTCCAATTCTAAATATTCGGCAAGCTCTCTACAGGCCCCAACTGTACGCTGCTCTTTATATCTATCCCTTTGTTCAATGTTTTGTGCAGTTTCATTGGCATTTTTTGCAGCAAGATCCACGAGTCTGCGCTTAGCTCCCCTTTTCGGTACCTTTATATATACCCTATTGCCTCTTTTTTGACTGAGCCAATCTTCTATTACGGTTTCATCGGGTATCTCCCTGTCTATGAATATCTCCTTGGGTATATAGGTATCATCTACATAGAACTGTTTTATGAATGATTCTATAGCATCCTCTAGATGATTTCCGTAACTATCCTCCAACACAAATTGCTCTGAACCTATTAACTTTCCCCCTCTTATAAAGAACACCTGTGTAATTATATTGGGAGCGCTAGCTACTAGGGCAATTACATCTCTGTCTGTCATATCATCTGTCCATATTATCTTTTGATTTTCCAATATCTTCTCAACAGCCATTATCCGATCTCTTATGAGGGCTGCCTTTTCAAATTCGAGGTTATCAGATGCTCGCCCCATCTCAAGTTTGAGCTCATCTATGAGACTCTGGTGCTTCCCATCTAGAAATTTACAGATTTGGTCGATTAGCTCACCATATTCATCCTTGTCCACATCTCCTTGACAAGGAGCTAGACACTCACCTATATGGTAATAGAGACAAGGCCTCTTATTTATATTATTCCCGTCTAAACTTCTAGAACAACTCCGTATGGGGAACAATTTCCTTATGAGTTCTAATGTCCCATTGACTGCCCGTGAACTCGTATAAGGTCCAAAATATCTAGCCCCGTCCTTGTCTATTCGCCTGACCATAAGTACTCTTGGATACTCCTCGTTTGTGGTCACCTTTATATAAGGATAATGCTTGTCATCCTTCAAAAGTACATTATACTTTGGTCTATGTTTCTTTATCAAGTTACACTCAAGTATAAGTGCTTCTAATTCTGAATCGGTAAGTATATATTCAAAATCACATATATGTGCCACCATAGAAAGTACTTTCTGTGAATGATTACGGGAAGATTGGAAATACTGCCTCACCCTATTCTTAAGGGATTTTGCCTTTCCAATATATATGATATTGTCATCACTATCTTTCATTATATACACACCTGGACTATCTGGTAATTTTAACAACTTATTTTCAAGTGATGTCATATAGATTATCCTTTCATATATTCTAGTATTATATTATATAACAAAGTAAGGACTCTATGAAACAATTTCAAAAAAACTATAGCTTGTAACTTGCAATAATGTCAATAGTATAAAGTCTGAAAGTACTTTAAAATATCAGACAGACAATTTATTCTGAAAAAGATATAGACTTTATACCATTCTATGTGAGGTTAACATAGCTTAGAGCCAAAAATAAGGACCCTACGATATATCATAGGATCCTTATGCAAGTCAAATTTGGTAACCAGTAAATTTAAAATATTCTAGTTTGTTTACATAGATTTTTGCCTTAGAAGCGAAGCCTTTGAAAGGGCTTGATATACAACTGCCGCAATAGCCGCATCTATCAGATGATGCACCATTGTACCTACTCCACAGGCTAAAAATGCCTGCTTGAGATCCCAACCAAAGGGCAATACCACAAGTGATTCGAATAACCCGTGTATAGGAGCAGTAAACAATAGTATCTTATTGTATGACCTCCCTTTTCGATAGGAATAAGCACCTACCAACGCAAATATGAGATGCGTAAACGCCCTAGCACCCACTATAGGACTGACTTTTAGTATAAAGCCTATACCTGAACCTATTGCCACCATAGCAGCTACGCCAGGACTTATAGCCATAGCCAAGAGAGTTGGCACATGAGCTGCAATAGTCGCTGTAAAAAAGGGAGGTATGTGCACCATAAGAGGCGTTCCTGCCAATACAAGTGGAATCATTATAGATAAACCAGTGAGCAACCCTCCTACCACAATATCCCTAGTCTTCAATTTAACATTCTCCTCTCAAAATATTTCATTATATAGCAAAACCAATATCTAATTAGGGATATTATAGTATGCATTTGGTGTCTTGTCAAGTGTCTTGTCAGTAGCCTAGTTCATGAGCTCGCCTTAGTACTTTCCCGGCTATGGGAGCTGCCACTCTACCACCTGTCCCACTGTTCTCCACTACAACAGCAATTGCCAATGTAGGATCTTCTGTAGGAGCAAATCCAATAAACCAAGCATGGGGAAGGGTCTGCGACTCTTTAGTAGACTTGACCTCAGCAGTACCAGTTTTTCCACCAATACTTACTCCCCCTACATTGGCTGAACGTCCCGTACCCTCACTCACTACCCTCACCATCATCTCTTTTATAACTCTTGCACTCTCTTTGGTCATAGCTTCTGAAAAGACCTTTGGTTCCACGCTCTTTTGAGCCCTGCCATTTCTACCAACTACACTATATAGCAGCTTAGGTTCCATAATAACTCCATCATTTGCCACAGCCGCTGCCACCATAGCCATGTGAAATGGCGTAACTAATGTCTCTGCTTGCCCTATTGCAGTCCACCCAAGCTCTTCTTTAGATGTAGTCTTATCTATATTGAGACTACTATCGTATACCATGATATCAGAGAACAAAAAATTCTTATTAAATCCGAATTTCTTACCTGTCTCTAATAGTTCCTTCCAACCTATTTGATTGCCTAGTTGGGCAAATGCACCATTACATGAATAGATCATTGCACTGGCAAGGTCCACCTCTTCATGGGCTTTCCCATCATAACAGGAGATCTTTTTACCATCTATATCTAAACTTCCCGTACAGTTATATGTCCAACTATCTATGTCTTCTATATGCTCTAGAGCACTTGCAGCTGTCACCACCTTGAGTATGGAACCTGGTGGGTATAGTCCTTGAATGGATCTGTCTATAAGAGTATCACCATCTACATTTGAAACATTATTGGGATCAAAGGAGGGCTTACTCACCATAGCAAGTATCTCCCCTGTCTTAGGATTTAGAAGAACTACACTTCCTTTTCTATTCCCCAATAATTCACTTATATATTGTTGCAACTGTATATCTATTGTGAGCATAATATCATTGCCCCGCTCTTGGGACAAAAATGCCTTTTGATATATGCGTTCGAATATATTGTTATTGTATCCCATAAGGTATTTTATATGAAAGGCCTCTGCTCCGGCTCTTCCATACTCATTATGAAATCCCACTACATGAGAGGCATATCTACATTTAGAGTTATATTCTCTGTAATAACCTTGCTTTGCCTCACCTGTCTTTGGGTCTGTATAATTACCGTTCTTGGTAGTTGCAAGAACGGTATTTTTCCTATCTAGTATATCACCGGCAATTATCTGGGGCTGGGCACCACTCATACGCACTCTAGTATTATAGGGACTAGAAAACCACCTATCACCATAGAAGAATAGGGCATAACCCATATATCCAGCAAGAAGGAAAAACATAATTATAAGAATTGTAAGAGATATTTTGATATTGTTCTTATACTTGTCCATATATTTTACTCGTCCTCTCCTTCATACTCTGCGTTTTCTTCTTTTACGTCCTCTGCCTCATCATCTAGCGATGCTCTATATGTCTTAACTGCCACACCTTCTATGATTCCTATCATGGCAAAACTCACCACCATTGAACTACCCCCATAGCTCACAAAGGGCATTGTCACTCCTGTCAATGGAATGAGTTTTATTACTCCACCAATTATCACAAAACTCTGCAGTGATAAGGAGACTGTAGCTCCCATTGCAAGGAGGGCATCTAACCTATTTTCAGTATTCATTGCAATGATAGCACCCCTTATGGCTATTATTGCATAGAACCCTATAATCATTAGCCCTACTAATATGCCCATCTCCTCACATATTGCCGCAAATATTAAATCAGTTTTAGATGCAGGAATTATATATGGTATACCAAGTCCTAAACCTGCTCCTACAAATCCACCACTGCCAATTGCAATCAAGGCATGGGCTATCTGGTAACCCCTGTCCTCTATATTAGCCCAAGGGTTTTTCCACGCCTCTACCCGTACCTTTACATGGCTAAATAGATAATAGCTAAGTATTGCAGCTGCTGTACCTGCTCCTGCTGCACCAGCTGTAAGCAGAATATCTGACGTGGCAATTGGATATATGAATAGGAAGAGTCCAAAGAATAAAAGAGCCCCACCTAAATCCCTGGATAGTACCAATATGAGCATACATAGAGCTGTAAATATGAATACTGGTAAGCGCTCCTTAAAAGTTCGCTCCTGGCTAAATTCTATTGCAAATACAAAGACCAATATTAGTTTCACAAATTCTGATGGCTGAAACCCTACTTCTTTGCCGAACAGAGATATGGATACCCAGTTTTTAGCACCACCAATTATATCCCCAAATGCCAAAGGTAGAATAAGTAAAAATATCCCAATGACCATGAGAAGATATAGAAATCTCCTGCCACCTTTTACAAGTGTTGTAACTATCATAGATGCCACAAGTGCTATACAACCCATCCCAAACCACTGAACTTGACTCATAGCTTGACTGGGGCTTAGGCGCTGCAACATTATAAGACCCATTACAAATAATACATCTACTATAAGTAGTAGGAAACAATCTAGACCTTTAAACACAAATCTTAGTAATATATATTGAAATAAAAATATTGTGGCAGCCAGCACTGCCAGCACCACAATATCTAGATCTATAGTGGTGGTCTCCCGGATCGACAAAAGCCCAAGAGCAGAGAATATAAGTAGCACAATGACAAATGCCACATTTCCTCCACCTTGTCTCTTAAATTCCTTATTCCGTTTCCCATGTAGTGTTGACTTAAGACATTGAAAGAATATATAACCTATGAGGAATACATACCAATATCTAAGAGTCAACGCAAATATCTCATATTGTCTATCCCTCATCAACTCACTGCCTTTCCCTTTAAAATAGCCCAGAAATTCTTCCCCTATCGTCAACATCTATACTCTGGGCAGCAGGCACTTTAGATAGACCAGGCATTGTCATGATATTACCTGTAAGTGCCACTATGAAACCGGCACCAGCAGACACCTTTACACCCCGTACCCCTATCTTAAAATCCTTGGGCCAGCCTAATTTCTTAGGATCATCAGATAATGAATACTGTGTCTTTGCCATACATACAGGGAGATTACCAAACCCATTTGCCTCTAGCCTAGCTATATCCTTTTTAACTGCAGGAGTAAGCTCTACGCCGTCAGCTCCATATACTTCCCGAGCTATCGTCTCTATTTTTTTCACTATAGGCTGATTTGCATCATATAGATAGTCAAAGGATCCATCCTCTTCCGTCAATTTAAGGACCTCATTTGCAAGATCTATACCTCCGTCGCCCCCTTGTCCCCATACATCTGCCACAACTGCCTTTACACCACATTCTTCGCATCTTCTCTCTATGAGTTCAATCTCCTCTTTAGTATCTGTTGGGAATCTATTTATTGCCACCACAGCTGGAAGTCCAAACTTTTGGGTTATATTTTCTATATGTTTTAGAAGGTTTGGCATACCCCTATCCAATGCCTCTACATCGGGATTAGATAGATGGACTTTCTCTACTCCGCCATGGTGTTTAAGTGCCCTTATAGTGGCGACTATTACAACTGCCGATGGCCTTAATTCACCTGCTCTACACTTTATATTGAAAAACTTCTCCGCCCCTAAATCAGCTCCAAATCCTGCCTCTGTAACCACATAATCTGATAGCTTAAGGGCAAGACGTGTAGCCATAAGACTATTACAGCCATGAGCAATATTGGCAAAGGGACCACCATGTATCAGAGCAGGAGTTTTCTCTAAGGTCTGTACTAAATTGGGCTTTATAGCATCCTTCAGAAGGGCTGCCATTGCTCCCTCGGCTTTTAAATCACTCGCTTTGACAGGTCTATCATCATGTGTATATCCCACTACAATATTTCCCAGACGCTCTTTTAAATCTTTCATATTCCGCGCCAGACACAGAATGGCCATAATCTCTGAGGCAACAGTAATATCAAACCCATCTTCTCTCGGTACACCATCTGCTCTGCCACCTAGACCACATACTATGGATCTCAGTTGCCTATCATTCATGTCCACACAGCGTTTCCAGGTTATCTTTCTAGTATCTATTCCAAGGTCATTTCCCTGATGTATATGATTATCTATCATGGCAGCTAAGAGATTATTTGCAGCACCTATGGCATGAATATCACCTGTAAAATGTAGGTTTATATCTTCCATAGGAATCACCTGGGCATAACCTCCACCAGCTGCTCCCCCCTTTATACCAAATACAGGACCTAAGGAAGGTTCCCTTAGGGCAACTATTGTCTTCTTACCTAGGCTATGTAATGCATCAGCAAGTCCCACCGACATGGTTGTCTTCCCCTCGCCAGCAGGCGTAGGTGTTATGGCGGTAACAAGTATGAGTTTACCGTCCTCTCTATCGCTAGTCTTTTCCACAAGATCATAGCTTAGTTTTGCCTTATACTTACCATATAGCTCTAAATCTTCCTCACCAATACCTATGCTCTTTGCTATATCCACTATAGGTTCTGGCTTTATGCTCTGTGCAATCTCAATATCTGTTTTATATTTCATTTACATCATCCTTCTTTAGTATTGTGTTATGTAGTCATAGTAAACTACATTTCACTAGCATCAATTAAGCTTTTAGAGCTGCCATCCGTTATTAAATGTATTATAACATAAAAGACTTTAAAAGTTTATATCAAAACTCTTACGAA
>CALKWW010000089.1 GCA_938003945.1 uncultured Bacillota bacterium
TATTGCCAAGAAAGAGTACTTTTTATTCACTTTACACAAAATTTATTACAGGCTCTGTGAATGTTGACACTAGATTGAAAAAATGCTAAAATTGTTCTAAAAACAGATTGATTTAAGGAGTTAAAAATGCCAAATAAAAAGCACATCTATTTAGATACTTACGTTGTTGGGTTCCCCTGTGTAGGTTCAGTCTATGTTGGTAAATCCAACACAAATAAATACTTAACTAATAAAAGATTTATTGCATTAAATACTTATCAATCAATCATGGTTGATTGATTGGCTCACAAAAAGTCACTTGACAAATATACCTACTAGCTTTACTATCAACACAAAAAGAAACCGTTTTCGATAGTGCATAATCGGAAACAGCTTTTAATTGGTGTATAACTTTGGGGGGATATTGCTTAACGTTCGTATATGGCTGTTTCTTCATCACCACTTTTCAAGTATACGGTATTTACTGCCTGTAAATCGTCTTGAATGTCAATGATGAAATCGCCGTTAGGGTATTGGTTGCTTACAAGTCCGCTATATACTGTAATATATAGGGCATCCCCTTTGATAGTATAAGCGTATTCCCTAAAACTCTTGGCGCTGGCAATAAATATGCCAGTGGCGTATCAGATAGACTGATATTTGTAAATGTTAATTCAGAATTAGTTACGCTGGTCTTATTTAGGACAAAGAGAACAATCCCCATAATAGCAACTAGCACAATAATAACGGTAATCCAGATAGGCTTGCTTTTCATTCTACATCTTCCTTTTTTTAATGTTGCATTTAATTATACAATCAACGATCATACTTCGATGAATATAGTGAGTAAGGATGAATAGTTTACAGATAGGTATTTGTGGTATAATAAGTGTCATAGATGTCGGAGCACTAAAAAGTCACGTTTTAGCTATTATGTTAATCTTTTTACTCGAAGAAAGTATTCCAGTGAATTTATTTAAAAGTGTGTAAGGTGGAAATGCAGGTAGCAAGTATTCTGTAGAGAAGGAATATGAAAGATGAAAAATGTGCGTAAGCCAAAAGATGGCATTACCCCAGTATGCCTTCGTTTAGAACTAAGAGATGAATACTTATCAGATTACCAAAAAAGAATCCTGATACGAAATAAATATAAACCAATTTGCATCAATAAGGATGGTATGTCCGTAATGGATGATGTGGGAGGAATGGCTGGATTTGCTGACTTTTTGGAGACTATTTATGAAGGCGAAGATAAAGAGGAAAGTGCTAATGTCCTGGTCTTGGCACAGAGTCTTGACTGGAGTACTAAAAAAGTTCCTGCTAAGAAGATGCTATAAGGGATGGTGTTGCTGTCTATTATAGCATCGCAAGATAAAGTACTTTGCAAGTAGAGTATTTTATTCTATAAAAGTGTTATATGAATTTAAAATCATTTTGACACGACAGGTGAGTACAATCCGTCAATCGATGAATTGACAGCCAAAATCTTTGAAGGCTGGAAAGTTTAAAGAGCAAAGGAAACTAATATGGTTTATTTAAGTGTTTTTACATTTACAAATGAGGCTATGGATTTTGACTTTTTAATGAATGTCAAAAGAGCGATGAATATTCGTAATCTTAACGAAGGAATTGCTCAGAAACGGGGAGAGCTTTTATTTTATGGGAGATATAGAGATGGCACAATAGGATTAAAAAAGAAAAAATATGAACAATATGTTTTAAAGTACTATCTATATGGGTAGCTATATAATAGGAGATCTAAATATAGAAAGGAGATTAAAATGAAGATAATAGCTATATTAATAGAGAATATGTTTGACGAGAGAGAGTTTATATATCCCTATTATAGGCTGTTAGAAGAAGGATATGAGGTTCATATTATAGGAACTGAAAAAGAGACTGATTATACTTCCAAAGTAGGACTTATCGTAAGAAGTACCCATTCATCTAAGGAGGTATCAGCTAAGGACTATGATGGAGTGATAATTCCAGGAGGTTTTTCTCCAGACTATATGAGAAGATCTAAAGCTACAGTTGAATTTGTAAAAGACATGGACAAGGAGAACAAACTAATTGCTGCAATTTGTCATGGGCCATGGATGATGGCATCATGTTGTGATCTTAAAGGGAGAAAGGTGACTTCATTTTTTGCTATTAAAGACGATCTAGTTAATGCCGGAGCAGATTACTTAGATGAAGAGGTAGTAGTAGATGGAAATTTGGTTACCTCCAGAACACCTAGAGACTTGCCAGTATTTCTAAAGAAAATA
>CALKWW010000090.1 GCA_938003945.1 uncultured Bacillota bacterium
TATTCACATAATACTATTGAAATATTTATAGAAATAGTTTATAATAGAACCAAACAGACTTAGATAGACATAAATAAAAAAAGTTTAAATTTTATTAATTTCATTATTTTGGTTATATAGGTTTATAGTAAAACTGAAAAGAAATTTTGCAAAGTTGTTATATATCAAACCTAAGAGAATAAAGCTGTTGTTCACAATAAAAATTGGTAGTTAGATATTTAATAAAGATTTTTAAAATGAAAAAGATCATTTGACGAAGAAATTCACATATTTTAAATAAAAACGGAGGGGTAAAATATGGTTAATATTAAATTAGGATTTGCGCCAACAAGACGAAATATTTTTAGCGCACCAGATGCAATTAAATATCGCAACTTGACAAGCGAAAGGTTAAAGGAGTTAGATATCGATTTTGTTGATATAACTGATATTAATGAAGAAGGTCTTTTATACAATGATGAAGATATGATCAAAATTGCTGAGAAATTTAAAAAGGAGAAAGTTGATGGGTTATTTCTCCCACACTGCAATTTTGGTACAGAATATATATGCGCAAGACTTGCAAAAAAACTTGATGTTCCGGTTCTACTTTGGGGTCCATTGGATGAAAGACCCGATGAAAATGGTGTTCGCCTTAGGGATACACAATGTGGGCTCTTTGCAACAGGAAAAGTGCTTAGAAGATTCAAAGTTCCATTCACCTATATGACTAATTGTCGATTGAACGATCCAGTATTTGAAAGAGGCTTAAGGGATTTTATAGCAGTTTGCAATGTTGTTAAAACTTTCAATCAAATTAAAATTCTTCAAGTTTCCACAAGACCATTTGATTTCTGGACCACTATGTGTAATGAAGGTGAACTACTTGAGAGGTTTAATATACAATTAGCTCCAATTCCAATGCCTGAACTAACACAAGCCGTGGGTGAAGCAAAAGCAGAAGGAATTGAGGTTACAGAGGTAATTGAATATATAAGAGAACATATGGATATTGAGATAAAGGATAATGAACTCAAAAATGTAGCGGCTCTAAAAGTGGCTATGAAGAAATTAGCACAAAAATATGGCTGTAATGCAATAGCAATTCAATGTTGGAATAGTTTGCAACAAGAATTAGGGATAATGCCTTGCGCTGCAAATGCTCTGTTGAGCGATGAAGGAATACCGGTTGTTTGTGAAACGGATATCCATGGTGCGATAACTGCATTACTAGTAGAGGCAGCTGCTATGGGAGAGCCAAGATCTTTCTTTGCAGATTGGACTATTCGCCATCCAGATATTGAAAATGGTGAACTCTTACAACATTGTGGAGCATGGCCAATTTCTGTGGCCAAAGAAAAGCCAATTCTTGGTTATCCTTTGGCATTTGAACATCCAGGAAGTATTACGGCAGAAGCTAAACATGGAGAAATTACTCTCTGTAGATTTGACGGTGATAATGGAGAATATTCACTACTACTTGGTAATGCTAAAGGCGTGGAAGGACCTAAAAGTATGGGTACCTACCTTTGGGTAGAGGTGGATAATATCAAGCGATTAGAAGAAAAGATTGTGTGTGGACCGTATATTCACCATTGCGTAGGTATTCATAAAAATGTGGTTCCTGTACTCTATGAAGCATGTAAATATATAGGGGTTAAACCAGATTTTTACGATCCTATTGAAGAAGATGTAAAGGCATATCTTAGGGGGGAATAGATAGTATGGTTAATTTAAAAGCAAAGGCCTATGAAATTCGTAAAGATATTGTCTCTTTAATACATGATGCTGGATGTGGACATATTGGTGGAGACCTAAGTGTGACAGATATTTTAGTTGTACTATATTATAAACATCTGAATTGTTCTCCAGATAATATGGATGATCCTAATAGGGACAGGCTTATATTAAGTAAAGGACATTCAGCAGAGGCATTATATTGTATCTTGGCGGATAGGGGTTTTTTTCCAAAATCTGATCTTGATAATTATTCAGGCTATCAATCCAAATATATTGGACATCCGAATAACAAAATCAATGGAATTGAGATGAATACAGGTTCCTTAGGTCATGGTTTATCAATAGCTGTTGGTATGGCTATTGCAGGTAAGATGGATCGTGCAAATTATCGTGTATATACGATAATGGGTGACGGAGAACTAGCAGAAGGTTCTATTTGGGAAGGAGCGATGGCAGGCTCACATTATAAACTTGATAATTTAACTGCTTTCGTAGATCGTAACCATCTTCAAATTTCTGGTTGCACCGAAGATGTCATGGCTCAAAACAGTCAGGAAGAAAGATGGGCATCTTTTGGCTGGCATGTTATTTCTATTCCAGGTAATGATGTTGATGCTATAGACAAAGCAATAGAAGAAGCCAAGGCTACTAAAGGAAGACCAACCGTGATTATTGCCAATACTACAAAGGGGTATGGTGTATCTTTTATGGAGAATCAGGCGCTCTGGCATCATAGAGTACCAAATGATGAGGAGTATGCTAAGGCAATGGCAGAATTGGAACAGAGGAGAGTGGAAGTTTATGAATAAAGTAGCGGTAAAAGAAGTCATCTGTGATGTCTTAGTAGAAGAGGCAAAAGAAGACAAAGATATTGTTGTATTATGTAGTGATTCAAGAGGCTCTGCATCCCTAAAGGAATATGTTAAGGTTCATCCCGGTCAGTTTGTTGAAGTAGGGATTGCAGAACAGAATCTTGTCTCTATCAGTGCAGGATTGGCTAGTTGTGGGAAAAAAGCTTTTGCCGTATCACCGGCATGTTTTTTAAGTACTAGGAGTATGGAGCAGGCGAAAGTGGATGTAGCCTATTCCAATACAAATGTGACATTGGTTGGTATTAGCGGAGGAATAAGTTATGGTGCTCTAGGGATGACACATCATTCTATAAATGATATTGCTACTATGGCTTCAATACCTAATATGAGAGTATATCTTCCAAGTGATCGTTTTCAGACTCAAAAGCTATTTAGAAACATACTTAAGGATGAAAAACCATCTTATATAAGGGTAGGAAGAAATCCTGTGGAGGATGTTTATGAAGAGGATAGTATACCGTTTGATATGAATAAAGCTACTGTTGTCGTAGATGGAGATGACATTACACTAATTGCCTGTGGAGAATTAGTGATTGAGGCAAAAAAGGCAGCTTTAAAGTTAAAAGAAAGAGGAATTAGTGCGCGAGTGCTTGATATGTATTGTATAAAACCAATTGATAGAGAGACTATTATACAAGCTGCGCGTGAAACAAAAGCTATCATAACGATTGAAGAACATTCTCATTTAGGTGGTATGGGTTCCATGGTAAGTCAAATTGTAGCAAATGAATGCCCTAAAAAAGTACTCAATCTAGCACTGCCAGATACACCTGTAATTACAGGTGTATCTAAAGAAGTATTCAAATATTATGGACTGGATTCAGATGGAATTGTCAAAAGTGCTTTGGAGTTGTTAGCTCATGTTGAATAAATACATTTTAGCGATTGATCAAAGTACTCAAGGGACTAAAGGCCTGTTATTTGATTACCAAGGTGATTTAGTTAGTCGTTGTGATATTCCACATAAACAAATAATCGATAGTCGGGGATTTGTTGAACATGATCCCAATGAAATTATTCACAATACTATTGAAGTAGTGAAAAAAGTTGTAGAACAAACAGATATTGACAAAAACAATATTTTAGGAGTTGGAATTAGCAATCAAAGAGAAACTGCTTTGATATGGGATAGAGATACAGGAAAGCCCGTTTATAATGCTGTTGTTTGGCAATGTGCTAGAGGAGAAAAGATTTGCAATAAAATAGAGAAAAATGGTTACTCTGCTATGATAAAAGAACGTACGGGGCTCAAGCTATCACCATATTTTTCTGCTGCGAAACTAAGTTGGATTCTTCAAAATATAGATGAAGCTAAAAATAAGCTAGAGCAAGGCAAGTTATGTTGTGGTACAATAGATAGCTGGCTTACATATAAATTAACAGGTGGAAAAGAATTCAAAACGGATTATTCCAATGCCTCTAGAACTCAATTGTTTAATATTAAACAATTAGAATGGGATACGGAAATATGCAAATTATTCGGGATTGATATTGAAACTCTACCTGAGGTCTGTGATTCAAATGCTTATTATGGTGAAACTGATTTCAATGGTTTTTTAGATAACCCCATACCTATCCATGGAATTATGGGAGACTCACATGCGGCTCTATTTGGGCAGGGTTGTTTTAAAGAAGGTATGGTAAAGGCAACTTATGGGACAGGCTCATCAGTTATGATGAATACAGGAGAAAACCCTATATTTAGTAAAAGCGGTATTGTAACTTCTTTAGCATGGGGTATAGATGGAACAGTAAATTATGTATTAGAAGGGAATATCAATTATTCAGGTGCGGTTATTAGTTGGCTTCAAAAAGATTTGCAGCTTATCAGCTCAGCAAAAGAGACAGAAAATTTAGCAAAAAAGGCAAATCCACTAGATAAGACGTATTTTGTTCCGGCATTTACTGGACTTGGGGCACCACACTGGGACAGTAATGCTACTGGCATTATAACGGGCATTACAAGAACTACTAGACGAGCTGAAATAGTTCGGGCCTCTCTTGATTCTATTGCCTATCAGATTACAGATATTATAAAATCTATGATTGATGATTCTGGTATCCCAATTGAAGAATTACGGGTAGATGGTGGAGCTACGAAAAATACATACTTGATGCAGTTTCAAAGTGATCTGCTTGGTATTCCAATTCAAGTGGCAAATATAGAAGAATTATCTGGACTTGGTGCAGCTTATTTAGCAGGAATTGCATTGGGTTTATATGATAAAAATATAATTTTTTCTCGCATAAATCGTATAAAATATGAGAGAGGAATGACAACTGAGCAGCAAATGGAATTGTATGAAGGTTGGAAAGAGGCAGTTGAAAAGGTATTAACACATTAACATGAGATAAGACAAGATTAAATTCTTGTTTCATCTAATATATATTAAAAATAAGGGGTGGCACAAAAATGAGTAAGTTGCAAAAGTTATTAGTATGTGTGATGGCAATAATAATGGTTGGGACAATGCTAGTAGGATGTGGAAATGATAACCCATCTGGTAGCGCAGGAACCCAAGAAACATCAAGCGAAACTTCTGGAACAACGGAAGATACAGCTGAGACAACAGAGTCAGGCGATGAAGATGATGAAGCTACTGAAAAAGTATTGACGGGTGGAGGCTCTAATATTATTTATATTATTACCCCATCTCATTCAAATCCATTCTTTAAAGCAGAAGCAGAAGCAGCTTCCGCAAAGGCGAAAGAATTAGGATATGAAGTTAAGGCACATGATGATGATGCTACGAAACAGTCTGAACTATTTGAGAATGCGATTGCCGACAAAGCTGCGGCTATTATCTGCGATAATGCCGGTGCAGATGCAACAGTTGCAGCGGTTCAAAAAGCAAGGGACAACAATATTCCTACTTTTTTAATTGATAGAGAAATTAATGAATCAGGTGTAGCTATTTCTCAAATTGTGGCTGATAACTATCAAGGGGCAAAGGGAATTGCTGAGGTTTTTGTGGAGGCAATGGATGAAGAAGGAAAATATGCTGAATTGCTGGGCAGGGAGTCAGATACAAATGCCGGTGTTCGCTCTAGTGCTTTTCATGAAGTGATTGATCAATATCCTGACATGGAAATGGTAGCACAACAGACAGCTAATTGGGAGCAAACAGAGGCATATGAAAAAATGGAGACAATACTGCAATCCCATCCTGACATAAAAGGTGTAGTTTGCGGTAATGATACTATGGCAGTTGGTGCAGCAGCGGCTATTGAAGCAGCCGGCCTAGAAGACATTGTAATTGTTGGCGTTGATGGTTCAGATGAAGCGGCAGCTGAGATTAAGGCAGGTAGAATGACTGGTACAGCTTTACAACAAGCAGCTTTAATTGCAGAAATGGCAGTTGAGCAAGCACACGATTATTTGACAAATGGAACAACGGGATTAGATGAAAAGCAACTAGTTGACTGTATTATAATTACAAAAGATAATGTTGATAACTTAAAGACATTTGTCTATACGGAAGAATAATTGAAAAAAGGGGAATATTGAATCTCAATGTTTAAGTATTAAGATTATAGTCATAAAAGATTATTCTGTCTATACTTAAACATTGAGATAGCCCCCAAAAACATGTAAACAACAATCGTATGTACAACACTGCAAAAAGGAGGGAGCTTAGTATGAATAAGCATGTAATAATCATCATGATAGCTCTTTTATTTATAGCGACTATATTTACAGGATGCGTAAAGGTTGTAAAAATTGGACAAGAAGGAGAGTTGACAGGGGAGTTAACTTTCAATGCTGGTGACGATGTAGCTAAAATTTGGGAATCTCAGGTTATTCCAGAACTTTCTGAAAAGGCAGTAGAGCTAAACGTGTTTTTGACGGAAGCAAATGGTGATTTAGAATCATTAGCAGATAAATATGGTAAATATTCAATGGGTACTTGTGGGGAATTATGTTATGTTGTACAAGGAACTGGAACAGTTAAAGAAGTAAATCAGGAAAAGAAAGCGGGATTTTTAGAAGTAACACTAGATGATTACTCAGGTCCTGAAATTATCAAATTACAGATTGGGACGGTATATAAAGGCTCTGCCGTTCGTGATTCTTTAGATTTCATTAAATATGAAGACTATAAAAATCAGGTAGAATGGGCCGCAGTGTCACAGAGTATACATGATACAATTCAAAAAGATGTAATAGAACCATTGGATTTAGATTCCCTAACTGGGAATACAATTGAGTTTTTAGGATGCTTTTCTGTAAGCAAAGATGACGAAATATTAATTACACCGATTCAATTGATGGTAAGGTAGGGGGTATATGGTATATATGGATAATAGGTCAAAAAATGAAGTTTGTTTTCATGTAGACAATGTTAGCAAGATTTATCCAGGGACCAAAGCCTTAGATAATGTGTCTTTTGATATACTTACTGGAAAAGTCAATGTCTTAGTTGGAGAAAATGGTGCTGGTAAATCGACACTAATGAAAATTATTGCAGGTATCGAACAGCCTAGTTCTGGTAAGCTTTATATGGGAGATCAGGAAGTTGTCTTTAAGAATACTACAGATGCTCAAAACTATGGAATCGGAATCATACACCAAGAATTGAGTTTGTTTCCCAATTTAAATGTATACCAAAATATTTTTGTTGCTCGCGAAAAGACGAAAGGGAAATTTAAACTAGATAATAAGATACATATTGAATTGACAAAGAGAATATTGGAAAAACTAGAGCATCCAATTGACCCTAAGACTATAGTGGGAAATTTAAGGATTGGACAACAACAAATGATTGAAATAGCAAAAAATTTGGTTCAGGATGATCTTAAAATTTTGATAATGGATGAACCGACTTCTTCACTAAGTGCGCAAGAAGTAGAGGTTTTATTTAAAATCATGAGAGAACTTACGGCAGCAGGCATATCCATCGTATATATATCCCATAGACTTGAAGAAATTATGAGAATTGGTGATCATGTTACAATTTTAAGAGATGGTAAATTTGTTGCTGATGCTCCAATAAAAGATATTGATATTCCTTGGATTGTAGAGCAAATGGTAGGCAAAGGAAAATCTTATCCTAAACCTGAAAGAGAAATTGATTGGTCAAAAAAAGAGAGTGTTTTAAAAGTAAAAGATTTAACACTTCCTAAAAGTGGTGGGGGATATTTATTGGATCATGTAAATTTTGATTTAAAAAGAGGGGAAATTCTCGGTATATATGGTCTAATGGGCTCAGGACGTACTGAAATATTTGAATGCATTATGGGACTTAGACCAGAGCATACAGGTGAAATTATCTTGGAAGGAGAAAAACTTGAAGTTAAAAATGTTTCGGAACAGATTGGTAATGGATTTGCATTAGTCCCAGAAGATAGGCAAAGGGAAGGCCTTATACAGACTCTAGACATAGGTAAAAATATTTCATTATCAAGTTTAAGAAAATATATGAAGGGTATTTTTTTGGATAAAAACGAAGAAGACAGAAATGTTGAGGAACAAATTGAAGATATTCATATTAAAGTTGCAGATAAACGTCTACCGATTTTATCTCTATCAGGGGGGAACCAACAAAAGGTTGTAATTGGTAAAGGAATTTTAACCCAACCAAAGATTTTACTTTTAGATGAACCGAGTAGAGGAATTGATGTTGGTGCAAAAACAGAGATATTTGATATAATCAATCAATATGCAGAACGTGGAGTATCCATTATAGTCATTTCTTCTGAGTTAAAAGAGATTATTGCCATTGCAGATCGTGTTATAGTTTTATCAAATGGCATTAAAACGGATGAGCTAAGAGGGGATGAAATTACAGAGGATAGATTAGTATTTGCATCATATAAAGGACATCAAAGGCATTAAATTGGAAGAAAGGGAGAATAGGCTATGAAAAAAGATAACTTAAATAACGCATTTATCATGACGCTCTTGAAGGGTAGAACTTTTATTATTTTAGCAGTTATGTTTATATTTTTTAGTTTTGTAGCTCCAAATTTTTTATCGGTAAATACGCTTCTCTTAATAGCAAAACATGTTGCTTTATATGGAATATTAGGCATTGGGATGACCTATGTAATTATTACTGGTGGTATTGACCTTTCCGTTGGCGCAGTTGTTGGATTGGCCGGTATGATTGCAGGCGGGCTAATTAATGAAGGTCTTACTTTAAAATTGTTTGGTGTTACATTATATTTTAGTGTACCTCTCATTGTATTAATTACAATTATTTGTGGTGCAATTATTGGGTTAATTAATGGTATAATTATTACAAGATTTAATGTACCACCATTTATTGCTACTTTAGGTATGATGTATGTTGCTCGTGGACTTGCTATGCTTCGTTCAAACGGTGCGACGTTCTCAAATATTACTGGAAAAGAAGTATTAGGTAATACTGGCTTTGAGGTATTTGGGCGTAACTTGTTTTGTATTCCTGTAGGTGCTATAATTTTATTGGTAATAGCAGTTATTGCTGCGCTAATTTTAAAGAAAACTCCATTTGGTTGGCATGTATTGTCTATTGGTGGAAATGAAAAAGCGGCTAAATTATCTGGTGTAAAGGTAAACAAAGTTAAGATTTTGGTATATATGTTTTCCAGTATCTGTGCAGCGATTGTTGGTATTATTACGGCATCTCAGTTAGTGGCGGCACATCCAGCATCTGGACAAACATGGGAGATGAATGCCATTGCAGCTGCAGTATTAGGAGGTACATCCATGGCTGGAGGGGTTGGCACAATTGGTGGTACGATTGTTGGTGCTTTTGTAATAGGTGTAATCAATGATGGTATGGTAATGTGTGGTGTTTCAGAATTTTGGCAGATGGTTATAAAAGGTTTTGTAATCGTATTTGCTGTTATTGCTGATCAATTTCAGCGTAATCTTCAGGCGAAGTTGGCACTGCAAGCTCGAAATACGAATAATGGATGATAAGAATTGAACTATTTTGTGATAAAGATAGAATTTAAATTGGATTTTTTGAGTTTTACGAATGCAAATTACACAGAGAGAAGTTAGTTAGCTGACTATACATCTGAACTTTTGATGTTAGGCAACTTAAACATGGGTTTTAAGTTATGGACAGAACGTGTATATATAATA
>CALKWW010000091.1 GCA_938003945.1 uncultured Bacillota bacterium
TTAGTTAATCCCGATTGAGGCACGGGGTTTCCATGTATGTATAACTATACTCCGTCGTTGTTTTGTTGTTTTATATTTAACAGGCTTATAGCCTGTTAAAATCAAAGTTTTATTGCTGTTCACCTTCAATAATCTCATCATGTGCAAGCGTTAGTACTACATCATCGAGCCTATCAAATCTATTTAATAAATCTTTTAAATTATGCTCTATGTCGCCTAAATCTTTGTCATGTTCGGTAATTGTGTTATTGTCTACATCTAAAAATCCCTTAACTGTTAATCTCGTATTCTTTTTTGCCATTGACAAAATCCCCTTTCAACCTTATGTTAAATCTGCAAAAATTTTACTGGCATCTGAACGCACATCTTCGTCCAATACTACAACTCCAACAAGTGGGTTGTCTTTGGTTTTATTGATAAGCTGTAGTAATCCATTATCATTTCTATACTTGCCGCTGCTTTGTTCCCAATCACCACAAAATACGATACAGCCATCTTCTTCTAAACGAGACCCAATAGCTTTTAAATTCTTTGTTGTCAAATCTCCAGCTTCGTCTACAAGCATATATCCATTTATTGATAATCCTTTAATGTAATATGTAATATGTGTCTCAAGTTTTTCAAATTTTTTCATTTCTTCTACTTGATATTCTCCACCAGGGAAATGCTGTGTAATTGGCTTAAAAAGAGGGGCAACCTTTTCCTCTAATGAACCTGGAAGGGCACCAGGATCTTTCCCATCTACTAAGTCATTATTACGAACAATAACCATCTTGGGATATCTCTCTCTTTCATTTACCAAATATGTACCTACAAGTGTACTAATATAGCTTTTCCCACTTCCATAGTTACCTGCTATGATTTTAATTGGTACATCTCTATCCATTAACAAATCTAATGCGCAAGTTTGTAAGTCATTCATTGGCTTTACAATTCTTTTAGGTGGTAGTTTCAGACCTATTAGCTCATATCCATCCCATCTGAATATATCAATTGTTTTATATCCCACTTTATGATTGAAATCATCACTATCCCATATTGGGTTAGCTTTGTCACGTATTATTAGATATTCGTTGGTTAGTAAACTACATGGGTTTTGTTGCGGCTCCTCGTATATGCCTGCCAACCAATGATTATCGCTATCGTCATCTGTGTTTATTTCTACAATTCGATACCCCTTATATTCATCTTTTTCATTATTTAATTCAACTAAGTCTACACCAATTGCTCTGGCTTTTACCTTCATGCATATGTCATAAGTTGCAATTGCACAACTGTTATCTTTTGCTATTTTTAGTATTAAGTCATCATTATGAATATCAGGACTGCTCTGTGTTTCTATGAATATAAATTCATTATAATTATTATCTATAAATCTTATCGCCGATCTACCTTTATAAGAACGCGTATAGTCTCTATAATTGCTTTTATGTGAATCTAGCTCTTGTAAAACTACATAAGGTATGCATATTTTATATTCTTGCATTAGCTCTTCTACAGTTTCTAAATCTTCCATAAATACGTTTGTATCAAGTAGTAATTTTTGTTTGTCACCCACACAAGCCCCGCCCTTCGTTAATTATTTTTTATTTCTTTCTTTTATATCTTGAGCATAAAGTTGTATCAGAAAAATAATACTGCTTACATCGTCTTGAACAGCTCTCAGCGCATCTATTATTATATTTTCCTAATTCTTTTTCATAAAAGTCTTTATTAAAAAATATATGTAGCCTTCTTCTTGCCTCCATTTTAGGATTTTTAGTTTCTAATGTTATTGCATTTTTTACCACAGTTTCAGTTAAATCTAGTATTTTAGCAATAGTTTTATATGAAATAATGCCTATATCAAATAACTCTTGCACCATATTATCTTGGCTGCCATAATATTCATTTATATATCTATTAGCCCTATATGGGCGCTTTTCAATTTCTCCATCATCATTTTTTACTTCAACCTCTACATCGTCTTCTCTTAAAAATGGAAGTCGATGGTATTTATTTATAAAATCAGGTATGCTACCTTCAAATTGTTTTTTTGCTATTGGTAGTGAAATAGTATCTCCCCCTTTAATTCATTATAAAAAAACCTAAAATAAAATCCTAGAGAGAGGCGATTTAAGAGACTTTACCCCCTCTTTCGACTTATCGGTCGTCTAAAGGGTTTTTTGAAATTCTAGGGCACGTGTCATAAATAGCGACCTCTGTAACCCGCATGGTTAAGCCATTCTAAAAATGGTAAAATATGTAATAAATCATGCCTACCCTTTAGATTTTATGATTTTATTTTTATGATTCTTATATGTAAAATTTACGTTATTATTTTTATATTTATTATGTATAGAATTAAGATTTTAATCATATTTTGTTTCATATATGTCTGAAAACTCACTATCTTTATCATAGTAAAAAGAGAACGGAGTATTCATCTGAAAGAAAATTTTATTATTATGGTATGTATTATGATTCAATTTGTTTAATTCTTTATATATGACCTTTGCCTTTTCCCAGCATTTATTTAAAGCCCACTCTGGGTTTTCTTTTTGATATTCGTATGCGATATCTTCTAATGTCCATCTTTCATTTTTGCTATCTTTCATAATGCGTAAAATACCTCCCCCTCATAAAGTTATGCAGATGTGCCCAGCTTTTTTATACCCTAATCACTCCAAAAGTCCATAACTTCTTCCATATT
>CALKWW010000092.1 GCA_938003945.1 uncultured Bacillota bacterium
TTAGATTTTTGATGCAATTTATAGTTGCAAAATGCGAAAAGCTAGAATGTGTTTATATTGCAACAAATATGTTTATAGTATAGAATAAGAATTGAATTATTAGAATCTAATGCAACAGGGAGGAAAAGAAATGGGAGTAAAGAAAAGTAATGCCTTAGGCAACGTAACTATCACAAATGAAGTTATAGCAACATTAGCAGGAGTATCAGCTATAGAGAGTTATGGCATAGTTGGAATGGCTTCTAAGAAGGTAACCGACGGATTGGCAGAGTTACTAGGCTTTGAGAATCTTACACGGGGTATTAAGGTATTTACCCAAGACGAGAGAATTTTTATTGACTTATTTATTATAGTAGAATATGGCGTATCAATAACCACTGTTGCAAAAAACGTAATAGATAGAGTGAAATACAATGTAGAAAACCTTACAGGTATGACGGTTGAAAATGTCAATGTCAAGATTCAAGGAGTAAGAGTATGATGGTGGAATTTCTCTTTACCAAAGGAGGTACATATTTTGAAATTAGAATATATTGATGGAGCAACGCTCAAGGAAATGACATTATCGTCTGTTCAATTATTAGAAGAGAACAAGCAAACAGTAGACGCCCTAAATGTATTTCCTGTGCCAGATGGCGATACAGGTACTAATATGTCAATGACTCTCCTGTCTGCTGCAAAGGAAATAGATACAGTAAATAGTAATAATATATCAGATATATCAGAGGCAATCTCCATGGGTGCTCTAAAGGGGGCAAGGGGAAATTCAGGTGTGATATTGTCCCAGATATTTAGAGGTATTGCGAAAGGATTAGAGGGAAAGGATAAGGTCAACACGTTAGAATATGCTGAAGCTTTAAAGGCTGGAGCAGATATGGCGTATAAAGCAGTTATGAAGCCAATAGAGGGAACTATGCTTACTGTCATGCGGGTTACTGCACAGGAGGCACAAGAGGTTGCGAAAGGCGAGAAGGATTTTGTATTGTTCTATGAACAAATTATAGATATAGCAAAGACTACCCTGGATAAGACACCAGATATGCTTCCCGAATTAAAACAGGCAGGCGTGGTAGATTCAGGTGGAATGGGACTTGTATATATTTTTATGGGGGCTAGCAAGGTCCTCAGCGGGGAGCTTGACTATTCCAAATTGGTATTTGAACCTAAGAAGGAACAAGTGATATCTCAGTCTATAGTCGAACCTATGGATAGGGAGGAGCTCAAATATAGATATTGTACGGAATTTTTGATCAATGATGTATATCCCTATATAGATAAATACCATATAGAAAAACTGCGTTTGAAGCTTACGGGGCTAGGCGACTCTCTAGTGTTTGTTGCCAATGATAACCTTATAAAGGTCCATGTACACACCAATGCGCCGGGAAAGGTATTGCAGTTAGGACTCAAGTATGGTGAACTATCTACTATTAAGATAGATAATATGTCACTACAGCACAGAGAACTTGAAAATATTATGGCTACAAAAGTTGAAGAGCAATCTGCTAAGCGAGAATTTACTAAAAATATGGGTGTAGTATCTGTGGCCATCGGTGAAGGGATAGTTTCCATATTTAAAGATCTATCTGCTGATTATGTGGTAGAAGGTGGACAGACTATGAACCCGAGTATAGATGATATACTCAAAGCCATCGATGCAGTAGATGCAGAGGAGGTTTTTATACTTCCCAATAATGGGAATATAATACTTTCTGCGAAACAGGCTGCTGAAATGAGTGATCGAAATATATATGTGATCCCTAGCAAATCCATACCTCAAGGATTGGCTGCCATGATAGCATATAATCCGGACATGGGTGTGGAGGCAAATATAGAGAGGATGACAGAGGCTTTAGATGCTGTCACTACAGGGCAGGTAACTTATGCTATAAGGGATTCAACCTTTGACGATATGAACATTCACAAGGATGATATAATTGGTATATGTAATGGGAAGATAGTGGTGGTAGATAATGATGTATCTGATGCGACGGAGCGATTAATAGATAATATGATGAACGATAATGATGGGGATATAGTGACACTCTATTATGGTGCTGATGTCTCAAATGACGATGCCCAATCTCTTGCGGAATATATATCTGAGAGATATTCAGATGTTGATGTTGAGGTATATCCTGGTAAACAACCACTATATTATTATATAATATCTGTTGAATAAAAAGGAGGACATCCTCCTTTTTTACATAAATGACTAAGTTTAAAATTATATTTAAAAAAGTGTTTTTATAATTATTTAAAAATAATATTAGAATCTTAATCTATAGACTTGAATGACATTATTAAATTATTTTTCAATGCCAGTGTTAATCCATATACTGCATCAAGCTGAAAGAATATTATTATTTCAAATATTGAATGGATAATGGATTCTCTTTATTTAAAGATCTTGTTTTGCGAATTAAGGTGAGAGTTAATAGAAAGGCAAACATATATCCCGGATACTATACGAGGGAGGATAGATATGGAAGTCTTAAATGAGAGTGTGCAATACATAAAAGGTATTGGTCCTAAACGATATGCTTTATTAAATAAATTGGGCATATATACAATTGAAGACGCATTATATTTTTTTCCTCGCGATTATGATATATGGGGAAATATTGTGAGCGCTTCATCCCTTGTGCATGGTTCTGAAAGTTCACTTGTAGTTGAGTTTAGAGGTCGGCCTAATATAATAAGGGCAAAGAGACTTACCATAGTAAAATGGGATGCATTTGATGATACAGGGGCAGTAAAATGTATATGGTACAATCAGCCATATAGGCGTAATCTCTACTCTAGGAATAAAAAATATTTTGTACGGGGCAAGATAGATAAGAGATATGGAGAGACACAAATTATAATGCCCACTGTAGAAGAGTATAATCCCCAAAGACACGGTGTACCAAGAATAATTCCCATATATCCCCTTACCAAAGGGTTGACCCAGAGAAATATGCAAAAGATGATGTATGGAGCGTTCCAAAAGGTAAATAATCAGCTATATGATTTTCTACCTGCTCCTATTAGGAGAGAATATGGATTGGCTGAGAAAAACTTTGCTCTATATAATATACATTTTCCAAAGAATGAAACTGCCTTAGAAGAAGCAAGACGCCGATTGATATTTGAGGAATTTTTCTTTATAAGCATGGGACTTAAATTGTTAAAAATGGAAACACAGGCTGAAGATGTAGGTATAAAATTTTCTTGGGATCCTGAAGAGATAGAAAATTTTATAGGAGCTCTTCCATTTGAATTGACAAATGCACAGAATCGTGTTTTAGGTGAGATATATGAGGATATGAGGAGTGGCAGGAGCATGAATAGGCTTGTCCAGGGAGATGTGGGATCGGGCAAGACTATATTGGCAGCAATAGCTCTATACTGTGCAGTACAAAGTGGTTATCAAGGAGCTTTTATGGTGCCTACTGAAATACTTGCCAAGCAACATTTTGAATCTCTTGCTGAGCTGTTTGCGGATAGAGATGTGGTTATAAGTTGTATAACGGGAAGTCTCTCCCAGACGGAAAAGAATGCTCTAAAGACAAGTTTGAAGATGGGAGATATTGATATAATAATAGGAACTCATGCATTGCTACAGGAGGATACGGAATTTGCCAGATTGGGACTTGTAGTGACAGACGAACAACATCGATTTGGGGTTAGACAGCGTGCCACAATGCTATCAAAGGGAGAAAAACCACATATGTTGGTAATGTCTGCAACTCCCATTCCTCGGACTTTATCACTCATATTATATGGAGATTTGGATATATCTATAATAGATGAGCTACCTCCAGGTAGAAAAACTATAAAGACATACCATGTTCCACCATCTATAAGGGATAGAGTATATGCATTTATAAGAAAACAGGTAAGTGAAGGTAGACAGGCATATGTGGTGTGTCCATTAATTGAAGAGTCAGACAAGATAGAGTCAGTGGCTGCGATAGAACTATTTAACAAATTAAAGAAGGGAGCCTTAAAAGGTTTAGATGTGGATCTTCTCCATGGTAGGATGAAGGGACAAGAAAAAGAGCAAATCATGGGAAAATTTTCAAAAGGAGAGACGCAAGTACTTGTATCTACTACAGTCATTGAGGTTGGCGTGAATGTACCAAATGCTACTGTAATGGTTATAGAAAATGCTGAACGTTTTGGTCTTGCTCAGCTTCATCAATTGAGGGGTAGAGTTGGTAGAGGTGAATATCAATCCTATTGCATACTCATAGCCAATGCCACAACCAAGGAAATAAGGGAGAGAATGCATATAATGGTTCATTCGGATGATGGATTTGAAGTGGCTGAAAAAGATTTAGAACTTAGAGGACCAGGTGACATATTTGGGATACGCCAGCATGGTTTGCCAGAATTTAAAATTGCAAACTTGGCTAGGGATATGAATATATTAAAATTAGCCCAACAAGCAGTGGAAAAAGTAGTAAATATGCAGGAGAATCCAGAGTGTGCTGAGGTTATGAAGTATATATATAGGGAGTTTAATGCCAAGACTTCGGAGATTGCAATGAATTGACTATATAAAAAATCTTTAGTTAATTCAACGTTGAACTTTTTTTACTTCGGAGATTGCAATGAATTGACTATATATCTATGTTATTTGTAAATATTTCTAGTGTAAAAGAAAATCCTATTGGTTAAATTAATAGTACACTCATACCAATAGGAGGTGAGATATATTATGCCTAATACCAATAGAAATAGCAATAGAACTTTAGTTCCCGAAGCAAGACAAGCACTTGATAATATGAAGTATGAAATAGCAGGTCAGGTTGGAGTAAACTTGAAACAAGGTTATAATGGAGATTTGACAGCTAAGGAAGCTGGATATATTGGTGGATATATGGTTAAGAGGATGATAGAGCAGGCACAAAGGCAGATGGCTGGCAAATAATAAATTAATATAGAAAATATATAGGGAAGATATCTTCCCTATATATTTTTGGTAGTTTTGCTTTATGGCATTAAATTCTTATATATATAGGTTGATAAAAAAAAGCTGATGACAATTCATCAGCTTTGGGAGAGGAGAAATTGAAGGAAGAGCTCTATGGGGGATGTTAAATAATAATTTATTTAACATCTATATTATTACTAAAAAATAAAAAAATATTCATTTTAGTTGAATTTTATCTAATAATAAAGTGTTATGAGCTAATATAACTGATGATTATATAGTGATATTTGAAATTTTAGATATTCAATAAAGCTGAGAACTTGTTCACAAATTAGAATTATGTTAAAATTAGCATAATAGAATATGGGGGTGCCCAATTTGCGAATTATATCTGGTAGATGGAAGAGCAGGAAGCTTATAGCTGTCAAGGGACCGAACACAAGGCCTACTTCTGACAGGGTCAAAGAAGCAGTTTTTAATATAATAAGAGACAGATTAGACGGAAGTGTTGTACTTGATGTCTTTGCAGGGACGGGGAATATGGGTTTTGAGGCACTTAGTAGGGGAGGAAGTAGGGCAGTTTTTGTAGAGAAAAGTAAAAAGGCAGCAGATACCATTAAAAAAAACGCTCAAAATTTAGATTGCGTTCCTATGATACATATAATCAAAAAGGATGTCTTCAAGGCTATTGATGATTTGGCAAGGGATAGCTGCAAATTTGACATAATATTTATGGATCCCCCTTACAATACTGATATTGAAGAAAGTGTTTTGTTGGCTATATTAAATGCCGATATAATAGATAGGCAGGGTATAATAGTTGTGGAACATGATTATAGGGATGAGATGCCCACTGATATTGAAGGATTGATTAAAACAGATACTAGAAAATACGGCAATACAAGAATAAGTCTATATGAGAGAGGAGATTTTAAATGAATATAGCTATATATCCAGGTAGTTTTGATCCTGTGACAAATGGCCATCTTGATGTGATAAAGCGTTCTTCAAAGATATTTGATAAGGTTATTGTAGCAGTTGCAAGAAATCCAAATAAGACACCTATGTTTAGCATAGAGGAGAGGGTCAAGCTTATAGAACGGGTGGTAGAATCAATGCCAAACGTTGAGGTTGATCACTTTGAAGGTTTATTGGTGGATTACGCCAATGAGAAAAATTGTTCAGTTATAATAAAGGGTCTGAGAGCTATATCTGATTTTGAATATGAATTTCAAATGGCTCTGATGAATAGAAAATTAGATCCTTCAATAGAGACTCTTTTTATGATGACAAGCTATAAATATTCATTTCTAAGTTCAAGTATGATGAAGGAGATTGGGAAATTAGGCGGGTGTATAAGAGAACTTGTTCCAGAGGAAATATTACCCGATGTTCAAGCTAAACTTAGAGATGATTAACATTTAGGGGGGAAGAAATTTGAATATACTTGACTTTTTAGATGCCCTTGAAGATGAACTAGAAAGCGGAAGTACTATGCCTTTTACTGGTAAGGCACTTATCGATAGGGATATATGCCTCGATATAATTAGGGATATAAGATTAAACTTACCAGACGAAATAAAGCAGGCAGAATGGATAAAAAATGAGAAACAACGAATTCTCATGGATGCCCAAAAACAGGCAGAACTCACTATAAAAGAAGCAGAACAACATATGAAATCTCTCATAGAGGAGAATGAAATTACACAAAAAGCTTACCAACAATCCAAAGAGGTAATAGAAAATGCACAGAATGCAGCTAAGGAAATACGCCTTGGAGCTAGGGACTATGCGGATGCTTTTCTTGATGAGGTAGAAGGTTATATTCGCGAACAACTTGACATGCTTGTAGAAAATAGGAAACAGTTGAAATCTATGAAAAAATGACTATATCTCATCCCCTGCCATGCCTTTTATACAGTTGGGCTATGAATATTCCTATGATTAATAGTATGGCTACGGTTAGAGAAAATAACCTTAAAGAGTACCATGTTACAGACATCCATGATAGGGTGTCTGTAAATGACAGGGGCTTAAATGTTTCAACATAATCTATACATATTATTTTAGAAATTGTCCATCCGATAATAGCTGATAATATGCCATGTAACAGTTTTGTAGCTATATATATGCCAACTGATATATCTGTCTCACCTATCATACTGATTACTTGGCAGTGTACTGATAATCCACTCCATCCGACTATAAAGGATATGCATGCTATTTTTTCTGTCAAGGGAATTGTGCTTTGACTAATGGTTATACATCCTGTGGTCATCTCCAGCATGCCAGCTATAAATCCCTTGATACAATGATGGTTCGATGGAAATGTCCTAAGTATAAATGGGGTCAATGCAGAGAATATAATTAAAAACCCTCCGACTATTACAAGGGTTTCAAATGAATGTCTAATACTGTCCCTTATTATTTGTCCTAAATTTCGGTTGCCTTTTTTTCTAGCATTATAAATATTCCCCATAGCTTTTTGAAGAATAGGTATATGGCTATTTGAGACTATTTTTTTCGAGTGCGAATTTTTGCCATAAAATTTAAACAAAAATCCTATTAATATGGCAGAGGAATAATGGCTGATAGCTATTATTCTACCCGCTCCCGGGCTATCGAGCATGCCTACTCCAACTGCTCCTAACATAAAAAGTGGTCCTGATGTTGATGCAAATGCAAGTATTTTTTGGCTTTCCAATCTATCTATACTTTCTTGTTGCCTTAGGGAAGAAACTAGGTGGGCACAGGTGGGGTATCCTGATGCCATACTCATTAGCCATACAAAGGCACTACTTCCCGAACAACCGAATAGGGGCTTCATTATTGGCGAGAAAAGTACAGACATAAAGTCTACTACACCCATGGTTATCATGATTTCGGCCCCGACGAAAAAGGGTAGAAGGGCAGGAATGACTATTTTAATCCAAGCATCCATACCTTTGGTTGCTCCTTCGAATGTAAGCTGTGGGTAGGCTAAGAATAGACCTATAATTCCTACGATTAAGGTTAGAAATATGGTGAATTGGATTTTTTTATGAGTGCAAGATTCCATAGTCGCCTCCAATACATTGTATCGTTACAGTATAATATTTATTAGAAGAGAGGCAAGACTATGCTATATTATTCAATTATAATGGGTGACTTTTTAAAATCAACGCTTCCGCCCCTGTGCGATGGATTTGGTATAGCCAATCTATATATATCGGTGGCGAGTACATCTGTTAAAAACATATCTTTAAGCAATCTGTTATCCTGCCTTTGATAATGGGCTGATTTCGTTATTATGGGGATTTTTGCCTTGGCTTTGAGTTCTCTCATAAGGGGAAGTGCTCTTTTTTGAAAACCTAAGATCCTAATATATTGAGGTCCACCAGCTTTATTATAGAGTTTGATCTTATGTGTAGTATTATTTAAAAGTATGTTTATAAGGATTCTTTGTATTCGTGTAAATGTGTAGCGCCTTGTACTTACCTGTTTTAAAAACTCATCTAGAGTTGAAACACCCATGGCATATTTCTTTATTCGGTTTTCTAATCCTTCTTCTACATCCATTATATTTGCCATCTCTTTTGTTGTCATCATTCTGAGTGTTCCAAGTATTAGTTGTTCTAAATTTTCCATGAATACAGGACCAATGTTTTGAGATATAGCCTCTTTTATTATATAAACAGATGGTTTTGGCATAGAGCATTGTACGGTACTTGATAATCCAGATTTTTTGAGCATTTCTCTTATAGCTGTTGCGCTGGCCATATCTCCTACTATATCTTTATCGTTATATCCTACAGATACCCTAGGGAAAGACACAGGTTTTATGGTGCTATTTGTAGCTATAAGAGCCTTTATATATTCAAGTCCTAATATGGAGTTTGGGCTATTGAGTAGCGTATTTAAGTCGTGTTTGGAGATGTCCATATCCCACATATCCACCAGTGCCAAGAGGGCATTATTGCGAGATAGGGGATATGAATATCCTTTATCTAAATAGGCCTTTAGTAGATGGCTATATTCTATAGGTTCATTTACCAATATTTTCGCAATCTCATATAAGGGCTCTATATCCCCTACTTCACTTCCAAAACTCATATGGGTTATTACATTACATTGATTTAAGAGTTGTACTCCTCCAAAGGCAAAGAGCTCTGCAGTTTGGCAGGCATATACTGTGGGAAGTTCCACAACCACATCAACCCCATTTTTTAATGCCATTTCTGTCCTTATCCACTTATCGAATAGTGCTGGTTCACCTCTCTGGGTAAAATTCCCTGACATTATGGCGATTGTATATTCAGGATTTACTATTCGTCTAGATTCCATGAGATGATACAGATGTCCATTGTGAAACGGGTTGTATTCAGCTATTATTCCTAAGATCTTCATGTAATCCTCTCCAAAAAAATTTGTATAGTTGTCATTATTATAGTACAATATTTTTATAGTGTATAGTGATATGGTAAAAAACTAATACAATCTTTAAAAGTAGATGTCTAAGTACATAAAAGCCCAATTTAAAGGAGGGTTTTGGCGATTTATGTAGAATATATACTAGGTTTCGATAATTTTTGGGGGTATAACAGCCACTAATTTGTGATTTTAGTCATAGATTAGTGGCTATCAAATGACCTTTAGTATATAAGTTAAAAGACTAGTCAATTTCAAAGCCAGAAATTCAAGTTCCACTGGATTGACTAGCCATGTACATAATCTAAAAAGGTTATATATATGAGCTAAGGATGTATAATACCATAGCTCCTAGGGGAATTAATATGCCTGTGGAGATGTAAAGACAAATATCATATTACGATAATTGATTTTACATATACCAGATATCTTCTGGGGGAAACAAGAATTTCTACTCGGGAGATAGAAGCCCATGGCATAAACCACGTGATGGAGCTTGTAGTAGTATAAGTAGCATATAAGGAAGGAGAATATGAAATGGGATTATTAGAATCTATTTGGAACAAGGCAAAGTCTTCTCAAAAGACAATTGTGCTACCAGAAGGCACAGAGGAGAGGACATTGAAGGCTGCAGCTATGGCTGCGGAGGAAGGTTTGGCAAATATAGTATTGCTTGGTAATGAGGATGAAATTAAAGCTAAAGGGCAAGATCTAAACACATCCGCAATTACTATCATAGATCCAGCAAAGTCAGAGAAATACGATGATTATGTGGAACAACTAGTAGAGATTAGAAAACACAAGGGATTGACTTTAGAGGAGTCGAGGGAGCTTGTGACGGACCCATTATACTATGGTACAATGATGGTAAAAATGGGAGATGCCGATGGTTTAGTAGCTGGTGCAATAAATACAACGGGTAATGTTTTAAGACCTGCTTTACAGATAATAAAAACTGCACCAGGAATACCAGTAGTATCTAGCTGTTTTATAATGGAAGTTTTGTACAAAGAGTATGGGCATGAGGGAATACTACTATTTGCTGACTGTGCAGTCAATCCTAATCCGGATGCTGAGCAATTGGCAGCAATTGCAATAACCTCTGCTAAGACTGGTGTAGATTTGGTAGGACTTGAACCCAAGGTGGCAATGCTCTCTTTTTCAACCAAGGGTAGTGCCAGCCATGATTTTGTAGATAAGGTAGTTGAAGCAACTAGATATGCAAAGGAGATGGCTCCAGATCTTGATATAGACGGTGAGCTACAGGCAGATGCAGCATTGGTTGAAAGCGTTGGCAAATTAAAGTCACCAAATAGTAATGTTGCAGGCAAGGCTAATATACTTGTTTTCCCAGATCTTCAATCAGGAAATATTGGCTATAAATTAGTACAGAGATTGGGGAATGCAGTAGCTATCGGTCCTGTATGCCAAGGACTAGCAAAGCCGGTCAATGATCTATCTAGAGGTTGCAGTATAGATGATATAGTGAATGTAATAGCTATTACATCGGTACAGGCCCAGAATCTATAGTATAAAATAGGATAGATATTGATAGTCTAGAGCAAGGTACATGATTTAGATCATGTGACTCTTGCTCTAGGTTTGATATAGATTAGTAAAACACGGGAAAAGGAGAGTTGTAAAGTGAACGTATTAATTGTCAATGCAGGAAGTTCGTCTTTGAAATATCAGCTTATTGAAATGGAAGATGAAAGTATTTTAGCCAAGGGCAATGTGGAGAGGATAGGGATAGAAGATCCAATTTTAAAGCATGAACCAACGGGTAAGCCTGAGGTTAAAATACCAGGAGATATAAAGAACCATACTCAGGCGATGGAGCTTGTAATCGATACACTTATCCATCCCAAATACGGTGTAATTAAGAGTATGGACGAGATTGCTGCAGTAGGTCATAGAGTTCTTCATGGTGGGGCCAAGATATTTGAATCTGTAGTTGTTGATGAAGAAGTAAAACAGGTGATAAAAGATAATTTTGAACTTGGACCACTACACAATCCTGCTAATCTGATGGGTATAGAAGCGTGTGAACAGGTTATGCCAGAGACACCCATGGTAGCTGTATTTGATACGGCATTTCATCAAACTATGCCACCAGAGGCCTATACCTATGCCATACCATATGAAGACTATGAAAAATATTCAATAAGGCGCTATGGATTTCATGGGACTTCACATAGATATGTGTCAAAGCGACTATTTAAGCTATTAGATATAGAGGCAGAGGGAACTAAGATGGTAACCTGCCATCTAGGTAATGGTTCAAGTATAGCAGCAGTTAAAGATGGAAAATGTATAGATACCAGTATGGGTCTGACACCTTTAGAGGGTTTGCCAATGGGAAGTAGATGTGGAAGCATGGATCCTGCAATTGTGACCTGCCTTATGGAAAAGAAAAATCTATCCCCCAACGATATGAGTGTATATATGAATAAAAAGTCGGGAGTGTTAGGTGTATCCGGTATAAGTAGTGACTTTAGAGATCTAGAGGAAGCTGCGACTGACGGTAATAAAAGGGCCCAATTAGCCTTGGATATGTTTAGCTATAGTGTGAAAAAATATATAGGCGCATATGCAGCTGCTATGGGGGGACTTGACTATATAGTCTTTACTGCAGGTATTGGCGAGAATACACCTTCCATCAGGGAAGATGCATGTAGTGGATTGGAATATTTAGGTGTAAAGATTGATAAGGCAAAGAATGACAAGATAGCGTCTGGTTGTGGAGTTGAAGGGAAAATTTCTGCACCCGATTCTAAAGTAGAGGTATATGTAATACCTACAGATGAAGAACTAATGATTGCAAGGGATACTGTGGAGCTTTTAGAACTCAAGTAGATGTTTTTTTCTTTGCAGATGCTTGACAAAACTTTAGGCTATTTATATAATTGATCCGTCTATCCTTTAGAGGTGATTTTAATGGTTGTCAATGTGTCTGATATCCTAAATGAGAGAGGTGCTGAAAAAAAGTTTGCTGGGGAGGTACAACTCAAAGATACAGTATATCAAGGGGATGAGCTTTCTTTTCCTTCTTCATTTGATGTGTGGGGTAAGATCGTAAACGGAAGGGATTATCTCTACATGACAGTAGATGTGCGTGGAGATATAATAATACCATGCAGTAGATGCTTAAAACCCTATACTCATGAGGTAGATCTGTCATTTGTAGCAAAATTGAGCAATAGGGCAGATACTATGGATGATGAGGACCCAAACCTGATTATCTATACTGGCAATAGAGTTAAACTTGATAAGATAGTATATGAATATATATTATTGAAATTACCTATAAAACGTGTATGCTCAGCAGATTGTAAGGGGTTATGCCCTAAATGTGGCACTGATCTCAATAGAGATGAATGTAATTGTGATAGAGATGATGATATTGATATAAGGCTTTTAGAGCTTAAAAAGCTCTTGCCTTCTGACAGTGAGGAGGTGTAGTGGGCTATGGCAGTTCCAAAGCGTAAAACTTCCAAGGCAAAGTCAAGGATGAGACGATCAGCCAATTGGAAGTATAGTGCACCCAATATGGTGGAATGTCCACAATGTGGCGAATTTAGACGTCCCCACAGAGCATGTAAAAAATGCGGATATTACAATGGACGACAAGTGATAGAAGTCGACTGATAAAATAGGACCAAAATTCAGCCGGTAGAAAGATTCCGGCTGAATTTTGGTCCTATTGATATTATTACCAGTATTTACATAGGGAAGCTATTTGAATTAAATAACAGAGGCAATGATATAAGAAATTGTGGTATTAAAAAACATATTGAATAGCTATTAATAGACGTATTTGCCATTTTTTATATATTAAATGGAAAAAATATTGAATGATATGGGAAAATAGTATATACTACTAGTAGCAGGTACTAATACCCATTATTAAGAGGTGAATATAAGTGGCAAAAAATATATTGCCCAAGAGACAGAGACAAAAAGCTCTAAAGAAACTCTTAAGAGAAAATCCATTTATGACAGATGAGGAATTATGTGATCATTTTTCAGTTAGTATACAGACTATCCGATTGGATCGCCTTGAATTGGGTATACCAGAGTTGAGAGAAAGAGTAAAATATGTTGCAGAACGAAACTATAGCAAACTAAGATCTATAGAGGGCAAAGAAATAGTAGGAGAGCTCATTGATTTGGAACTTGGCAAAAGTGCAATATCTATGTTGCAGACAGATGATAGCATGGTATTTGAGCGATCTAAAATAGTAAGGGGGCACTATATCTTTGCACAGGCAGAGTCATTGGCGATAGCTGTAATAGATGCAAAGGTTGCCCTTACAGGTGTTGCAAATATAAAATATAAGATACCAATATATTCAGGTGATAAGTTGATCGCAAAAGCTGAGGTAATGAGGCGACGGGGCAATAAATTTTTTGTATGGGTAAAGACTCGGATAGGACAGGAAGAGGCATTTAGAGGTAAGTTCATATTGGTGTCTATAGATGGAGATAAGGAATAAGGAGGTAATGTATAGTGATTTTAGTCGATGCTATGGGTGGTGATAATGCTCCCCTTGAAATAATTCGTGGCTGCATAGATGGGGTACGGGAGTTTGATTTAGATAAGATAATATTAGTAGGCAAAGAGGCAGAAATCGAACAAATATTAGCCGATGAAGTAGCAGATATGTCAAGATTTGAAATAATAGGGGCAGATGATGTCATACATACAGAAGAGTCACCTGTATCTGCTATCAAAAAAAAGAAAGATTCCTCTATGGTCAAGGGATTAGAGCATATTAGGCAAAATCCTGAAGATGTATTCATATCAGCCGGTAATACGGGTGCCCTGATGGCAGGGAGTCTTTTGAAAGTTGGCAGGATAAAGGGAGTGGGGAGACCGGCATTGGCACCAATAATTCCCACTATAAAAGAGGAGATGCTACTCATTGATGCTGGAGCAAATGCTGACTGTAAACCAGAAAATCTAGTCCAGTTCGCTATAATAGGTTCTATCTATATGGAGAAAGTCAGGGGCAAATCGAATCCAAGGGTAGGTCTTCTAAATATAGGTGTAGAGGAGACAAAAGGGAATGAGCTTACAAAGGCCACTTTCAAAAGACTTAGCCAATTAGAGGGCATAAACTTTATAGGGAATATAGAAGCTCGGAACATACTCTATGGTGAAGTAGATGTCTTAGTGTGTGATGGATTTGTTGGAAACACCATTTTAAAACTCATTGAAGGTGTTGCACAGACGATGTTTATAATGATAAAGGATGAGATAAATAAGACAGCTCTAACCAAGCTTGGAGCAGGACTTGCCAAACCAGCATTTAAAAATATTAAAGAAACTATGGACTATACGGAATACGGTGGTGCTCCTCTTCTTGGGATAAATGGGGGGGTAATAAAAATGCATGGAAGCTCTAATCGATATGCGGTTAAAAATGCTATAGGTCAAGCAATGCTCTTTGCAGAACATGGCGTTGTAGATACAACCATTGAATTAATTAGTCAGTTAGAAGGTGATTTAAAATGAATAAATTGTATAACACAGGTATAATAGGTACAGGGAGTTGTCTGCCACCCAATATAATAACTAACGCAGATTTAGAGAAGATGGTAGACACATCTAATGAATGGATAGTATCAAGAACTGGAATAAAGGAGAGGCGTGTAGTAGATGAAGATACTGCAACTTCGGATTTAGCAACTATGGCTGCTCGCAGGGCATTAGATGATGCAGGGATGGAACCATCTGAACTAGATATGATAATAGTGGCAACAGTGACTCCAGATATGAACTTTCCATCTACAGCCTGTTTGGTGCAATCTAACTTAGGGGCAGATCATTGTCCAGCGTTTGATATAGAGGCTGCGTGCTCTGGTTTTTTATATGGACTTATAGTTGCCAGTCAATTTATAGCTACTGGGGTATATAAAAATATACTTGTAATTGGAGCTGAGTGTCTAAGTAAATTCTTGAATTGGAAGGACAGGAATACATGTGTACTCTTTGGAGATGGAGCAGGTGCAGCCATTGTCAGTCGAGTAGATGAAGGTTACGGGATATTGTCCCATTGTATGGGGGCTGATGGAGAAGGAGGAAAGCATCTCATACTAGAGGCCGGCGGCTCTAGAAAACCTGCATCTCTAGAGACAGTAAAAAATGAACTTCACTATGTACAGATGGAAGGAAGTGAAGTTTTTAAATTTGCCGTGCGAATCATGGCTAAGGCCTCAGAACAGGTGGTGGAACTTGCAGGATTGACAAAGAAAGATGTGGACTTTTTAGTACCCCATCAGGCAAATATTCGCATAATTGAGGGGGCTAGAAGGCGTTTAGATTTACCAGAAGAGAAGGTATATGTAAATCTAGATAGATACGGTAATATGTCAGCTGCTTCGGTACCTGTTGCATTAGATGAGGCATCTAGAACTAAGGCCATAAAGAGGGGAGATAGACTTGTATTGGTAGCATTCGGTGGTGGTTTAACCTGGGCAGCATGTATGCTCAGATGGAGTAAATAGATTACGGAGGTGCAACTATGGGAAAGATTGCATTTTTATTTGCAGGACAAGGAGCTCAATATGTAGGTATGGGGAAAGATCTTTACCAAAATTTCAATGAGGTAAAGGACTTATTTGATTCGGCAAATGATATATTGGGATATGATATTGTAGACATCTGTTTTAATGGACCAGAAGAGGAGCTAAAAAAGACAGAGAATACACAACCGGCCATCTATATGATGGGTGTGGTTTCCTACATAATTCTTAAATCTAACGGGATACAACCTCATATGACAGCTGGATTGAGTCTAGGCGAATATGGTGCTTTAACAGCGGCAGGGAGCATTGATTTTCAAGATGGTGTTAGTTTGGTGCAAAAGAGAGGTATGTATATGCAGGAAGCTGTTCCCTTGGGTGAAGGAGCTATGGCCGCAGTTTTAGGTCTATCTGAACAGGAAGTAGAAAAATGCTGCACTATGGCGTCAGATGTAGGGGTTGTGGAAGCTGCTAATTACAACTGTCCTGGTCAGATTGTAGTGTCTGGTCATACTAGGGCAGTTGAGAAAGCATGTGAAATTGCTAGAGATATGGGGGCTAAAAGAGCTATCCCTCTTCCAGTAAGTGCCCCTTTCCATTGTTCACTTTTAAAGCCAGCTGCTATTAAGCTAAAGGGAGAATTAGATAGGTTAGATATAAAAGATCCTAGTATACCAGTAATATCTAATGTAGAGGCCAAGCCTTCAACTAATGGTACCCATGTAAGGGAACTCCTAGTGAAACAGGTCACACATTCGGTGAGATGGCAACAGGGGATTGAATATATGATAGAGGCTGGTGTGGATACATTTATAGAGTTAGGACCAGGAAGGACCCTTACGAACTTCTTAAAGAGGATAGATAGGAATGTAACTGGCTACAATGTAGGGGATATTGAGAGTCTAGAGAAGACATTGAAGGATTTGGGGTGATATATAATGGATTTTAAGGGAAAGACAGCGCTAGTGACAGGTGCCTCAAGGGGAATAGGAAGGGAGATTGCATTAACTCTTGGAAGACGAGGTGCCAATGTTGTAATAAACTATTCCCGGGATGAAAAAGGTGCTGAGAAAGTATTGCAAGAGTTAGAGCAGATAGGGAGTGAGGGCCTTATTATAAAGGCAGATGTCACATCAGTCCAAGACGTAAATGCCATGGTAAAAGAGGTATTAGACAAATATGAGAGAATAGATATTCTCGTAAATAATGCAGGCATAACGCGGGATTCTCTACTTGTTAGGATGAAGGAGGAAGACTGGGATAGTGTACTTGATACCAATTTAAAAGGGGTATTCAACTGCACTAAAGGTGTAGCCCGTCATATGATGAGGGCACGCCAGGGTAGTATAATAAATATATCCTCTGTAATAGGTATAACAGGTAATGTTGGACAGAGCAACTATGCGGCTGCAAAGGCTGGTATAATCGGATTTTCAAAGTCCATGGCAAAAGAGCTGGCTCCAAGGGGAATAAGGGTGAATGCGATAGCTCCGGGTTTCATAGATACAGATATGACAGCTGTCTTAAATGATAAGATCAAGCAGAGCATACTATCAAATATTCCATTAAATCGATACGGGAAACCAGAAGAGATTGCTCAGGTAGTAGCATTTTTAGCATCAGAACAGAGCAGTTATATAACAGGACAGGTAATAAATGTTGACGGAGGTATGATAATATAATATTATCAATATAATGTCCATTAGAAGGAGGTGATAGGAATGGATAAAATATTTGAGACAGTTAGGGATGTCATTGCTGATCAGTTAAGTATAGAAACTGATAAAATTGAAATGGACTCCACTTTTATTGATGATTTAGGTGCTGATTCATTGGATGTCGTGGAACTTATAATGTCATTAGAAGAGGAATTTGATATGGAAATTCCTGATGAAGAAGCTGAAAAGATAGATACAGTAGGAGATGTTGTCAACTATATTAATGCTCATTCATAACAGCACAATGGGTCGGATTTATACTAATCCGACCCATTAAAAAATGAATTCTCTATTTAAAGACAAGTACTAGGTATGTTGCAGGACAAATGTCTGTAGGATACCATTTAAATTTATATTATATACTCGGAGGGTTTTTATGAATAGAAGGGTAGTAGTAACTGGAATGGGTGTTATATCCCCTGTAGGGAATACTGTTTCAGAGTTTTGGGAATCACTATGCGAAGGTAAGAGTGGGATTGACACTATAACTCGTTTTGACATTACGGATTTTGCCACTAAATTCGCTGGTTGTATAAAGGATTTTGATCCTGAGGACTATATGGAAAGAAGAGATGCTAGACGTATGGATAGATATACCCATTACGGCATAGCAGCAACTCGTATGGCAATGCAAGAGGCCAACTTTGATATGGAGCGAATAGACAAAGAGCGTCTTGGTGTAGTAATAGGTACCGGCGTTGGCGGTATAGAGACTATGGAAGAACAAAAAGAGAGGCTCCTATCACGGGGACCAGGTAGGGTAAGTCCGTTCTTTGTTCCTATGATGATATCAAATATGGCTGCAGGTCAGATAGCCATTGATATAGGAGCTAAGGGCGTAAATACCACTGTTGTAACGGCCTGTGCATCTGCGACTAATGCCATTGGTGAAGCCTATAGGATGATAAGAGATGATAAAGCTGATGTGATAGTGACAGGAGGTAGCGAAGCAGCAGTCTCCCCCCTTGCTTTAGCAGGATTTTGTTCAATGAGGGCTCTATCTACACGCAATGACGATCCAAAAGGAGCAAGTCGCCCCTTCGATAAGGACAGAGATGGATTCGTCATGGGGGAAGGTGCAGGTATTCTCATATTGGAAGACTATGAACATGCAGTCAAAAGAGGTGCAAATATATTAGCTGAAGTAGTTGGTTATGGACTTACGGCGGATGCCCATCATATAACTGCGCCGGCGCCTGAAGGGGAAGGTGCAGCTAGAGCAATGAAGCTTGCCATTCAAGATGCAGGGATTGAGCCCAGTATGGTCGACTATATAAATGCCCATGGTACATCTACCCCATATAATGATGAATTTGAGACAATGGCAATAAAGACCGTATTTGGGGATTATGCATATAAACTATGTATAAGTTCTACTAAATCCATGACAGGTCATCTACTTGGAGCGTCTGGTGGTATAGAGGCGGTTGCAACTGTACTTTCACTAGTCAATCAATATGTTCATCCCACTATAAACTACGAGACAGCTGATCCCGAATGTGATCTTGATTATGTACCTAATGAGGGTAGGAAGGCAGATGTCCAATATGCCATATCGAATTCATTTGGCTTTGGTGGACAAAATGCAAGCCTACTATTTAAGAAGTTTGATTGATATTTTCTTATTAAGAAGTTCGATTGATATTTTCTTATAAAAAATGCCTATAAAATATTTGAGCCTGTTAATTGAGCTTGGATCTATGGCTCTTTGCCATTATTCAAAGTGAAATTACAGGCTCTTTATATTATAAGGAAATGTATTGGGAATATACTATGGTATGCTAATAAAAATTTAATATTACAAAAGATACAATTGCTGATAAAATATTGACAAATGTCCTTTTAAGTATATAATCTTTTATAGCCCTACATAGCTTATACGAAGGGGTGCTGTCTATATGCACGAAAAAGAAAAGAGAAAACTACGAGAATTAGAGGATATAATAAATTATAGATTTAATGATATATCGCTATTACATATAGCTTTGACACATAGCTCATATGCAAATGAGCATGGTATTGAATCCAATGAAAGGTTAGAATTTTTAGGGGATTCAGTCCTTGGTTTGACCATAAGTGATTATCTATTTAGAAAATATCCTCATCTATCTGAAGGAGAGCTCACCAAGATGCGTTCTAATATAGTGTCAGAATATTCTTTGGCATTGGTTGCAAAGGATATTACACTTGGAGAATATCTAATGCTCGGTAAAGGTGAGGAGATGACAGGAGGGAGAAAGAGGACATCCATACTTGCAGATGGAGTTGAGGCTATAATTGGTGCAGTATATATTGATAGTAATTTTTATAGTTCTATGGAGGTGGTATTGCACCTTCTTCAGAGCCAGGTGAATGTTGTAATAGAGGGAACAGGCGTTAGAGATTATAAGACTGAACTGCAGGAGTATATACAGAAGAGTTCAAGACAGGGTGTAGAATATATTATTGTCGAAGAAAGGGGCCCGGATCACGCCAAACTTTTTATAGTCAATGTATTTCATAAAGGGGTTGTACTAGGAAGAGGCAGGGGCAAAAACAAAAAAGAGGCTGAACAGAGCGCAGCTAGAGCCGCCTTAAATTTTCTACTCAGTAGGGGGTGAAACTATTTGTTATTAAAAAGTTTAGAGATATATGGATTTAAATCATTTGCTGATAGGACAAAGATACAATTCGATAAGGGAATAACAGGGATAGTTGGTCCTAATGGTAGTGGCAAGAGCAATATACTAGATGCCATAAAGTGGGTATTGGGCGAGCAGAGTGCAAAATCACTCCGTGGTGATAAGATGGAAGATATAATATTTGCAGGTACCCAAGATAGGAATTCGCTTGGATTTGCAGAAGTTTCCCTTACACTGGATAATTCTAATGCTAAGCTTCCCCTCGAATTTACTGAGGTCACGGTTACAAGGCGACTATATCGTTCCGGAGAAAGTGAGTACTACATAAATAGAAACCAATGTAGGCTTAAAGATATATCAGAATTATTTATGGATACTGGGGTAGGTAAGGAAGGATATTCTATAATAGGTCAGGGTAAGATAGATCAGATTTTGAGTAGCAATGCTGATGACAGAAGGGGGGTCCTTGAAGAGGCGGCAGGAATTGTAAAATATAAGACGAGAAGGGAAGAAGCCCAAAGGAAATTGGCTCGAACACAGGAAAACCTTACAAGGGTTGAAGACATACTCTATGAAATTTCAAATCAAATAGGCCCTTTAAAGCTAGAGAGTGAGAAGGCCAAAAAGTTCTTAGGGTTTAATGAGAAATTAAAGTTTTATGAACTAAATAAGTTTGTAGAAAATTACAATAGATTCTCGGAAAAAATAGAGCGCGATAGAGGACAAGTCGAGCTTTTGAAGGAGGAGATAGCTCGGCAGAAGAAAAGTCTTGCGCATAATGAACAAAGACGCGATGAATTAAAGGTAGACATAGTTCATATAGATGAACAGATTGAAGCGTATAACGTAAAAAATCACGAAATTGAATATGCTATAAAGACACTATACGGAGATATTGAGATAAATAATGAAAAGATAAATCAGGCTAATAGGACAAATAATGAATTAAGAGATGATATACAAAATCAGTATGATGAGATAGATAACAAATCTGCAGATATTGAGGGACTTAAGGGTCAGCTAGTAGCTATGGAAAATGATAGAGCAGTTTTATTATCAAGAGAAGATGAGTATTCAAAAGAACTAGAAGATATCGAGGAAATGCTCATACATTATCGTGTAGAAGTCAGTCATCATAGGCAAAATTTTGACTCCATAAGGGAACAACTATCAAAAGATAGAGAGAATATTGCCCATGTGGAAGCCAAGATATCGGGCTTTGATGCGCGTCTTAGTCAACTTGTTGAAGCTTTGTCAGATAAAAAGAAGAGATTGGAGCAATTAAAGGCTGACAGATTAGAGCATAATAGCCATATAGATGAACTTAAAAAGAAGCTTTCTTCACTAAATGCAGAGAAACATAGGGCAGGGGGAGAGCTTGAGGGCTTGAGAAAAAAGGTAGGCTACCTTGATGAAAAGATAGTTGAACTATCAAAGCTTTTGGACAATAAAAAAGTCAAGTATACCCTCTTAGATGATATGGATAAAAATTATGATGGTTATTATAGGAGTGTAAAGGCAATACTCACCGGAATCAATAGAGGTGCATTTAAGGATGTAAATGTATGTGGTGTTATTGCTGAGCTTATGGATGTTCCAAAGGGATTAGAACGCGCTATGGAGGTAGCTTTAGGTAGTAGTATGCAGTTTATTGTGACAAATACAGAGGAAGACGCAAAAGTCATGATAGAGTATCTAAAAAAATATAATTATGGCAGGGCAACTTTTCTGCCATTGACATCTATTAAAGGTAGAGGCCTATCTAAAAGAGAGCAACAGGCTCTTAATATGGACGGGTGCGTGGGAATAGCATCACAGCTAATAGATTATGATGAGAAATATTCTGATATATTTAAATATCTATTGGGAAGGATACTCATAGTAAAGACAATGGATGAAGCAATAGATATAGCGAGATATTTTTCATATAGATTTAAGATAGTCACATTGGATGGAGATGTAATCAATGCAGGAGGCTCCATGACAGGTGGTAGCAGTTCAAACAGGGGGACCAATCTCCTATCTAGACGACGGGAAGTAGAAGATCTAGCCTTAGAGATAAAAAAATTAGAATCTAAGTTGGTGAAGTTGCGAGAAGAACAGGCGAAACTAAATGATAAGTTAGTTGTGAATACGGGGAAGGTTAACGATATAGAGAGCCAGATAACTAAGAGTAATATGGAAGTAGCAGTATATATTGAAAAAGCTCAGAGTCTAGATAATAATATAGAGGCATTGAATTTGGAATTGACAGACAATAACAAAGAGAAATCTGATATAGAAAAGAGACGAAGGGAGTTAGCTATACAGCATACTTCGCTATTAGAAGGGCTTGATATCCTTAAAGGCAGAATAGGTGAAGCCGATAAGCAGATGGAAGGTTGGGAATTAGAAGAACAAAACCTATTGAAGGAAAAGGAAGAGGTCAATAGAAAACTCACAGATGTAAAGGTAAAATTGGCTTCTATACACCAAGATATGATCTCAAAGAGAGAGAATAAAGAATTCCTACTTAAGCAGATAGATAGGCATAGGGAGAGTATACATAGTAAAGAGAAGAGGATAGAGAACAATAAAGCTTTGGTCTTTGAATTAGAGGAGAAAAATTCTGCTGATAGGGTTGAGATAGAGGGACTCAAAGGAGATATTGAATCTGTCAAAGCAAATTTGGAGAAATTTTTAGAACAAAAGACACAGTTGGAAGGTAATATGGAAGAACTGTATGTCGACTATAAGAGGTTAGAAGAGGAGATATCGATTCTGGTTGAAAAGAGGCATGATTTAGATATCCGAATATCACGTACTGAAGTGGAAATGGATAATATCCAAGACAATATGTGGGATGACTATAATATATCCTATAATGGAGCACTTGAATACTATGACGAAACTCTATCACATCGACATATAGAGAATCAGATAAAGGACTTGAAAGGGAAGATACAATCTCTTGGGGAGGTCAATGTAAATGCCATTGAGCAATATAAAAAATTGGCTGAGAGACATAATTTCTTGAATGGGCAAAAAAAAGATCTTGAATTGGCGATGTGTGATCTACAAAAGGTCATTGAAGATATAACAACTACAATGGAACGACAATTTGCAAAGGAATTGAAGATAATAAATATCTATTTTAATGAGGTGTTTTCTCAATTATTTGGAGGGGGAACAGCACGCCTGATACTTGGTGAAGGGGATAGTGTCCTTGAGTGTGATATTGAAATAGAAGCCCAACCTCCTGGTAAAAGATTGCAGAACATATCTCTATTGTCAGGTGGAGAAAAGGCGCTTACGGCCATATCCCTTTTATTTGCCATACTAAGACGTAAGCCCTGTCCATTTTGTGTATTAGATGAGATAGATGCAGCTCTTGACGAGGGTAATTTGAATAATTTTTGTAATTTCATAAATGAGTTCACTGACAACACCCAGTTTGTGATAATAACTCACAGAAAGCCAACTATGGAAGTTAGCGATGTTCTATATGGTATTACCATGGAGGAGAAGGGTGTGTCTAGAATAGTCTCGGTTAGATTTGAAGATATGGCAAGTTAGCGAGAATACAAGGAGGTATAATATGGGAAAGAAAGGTTGGTTTACTAGATTAAAAGAAGGCCTGGATAAGACTAGACAGAACTTATCCTATAAAGTAGATGAAATCATAAAATATTATAGGGATATTGACGATGAATTTTATGAAGAATTGGAAGAGGTTCTTATAATGGCAGATGTAGGCGTCAATACCACTATGGAAATAATGGAGTATGTGAGAGAGTGCGTGGATAGGGAAAAGATAGGTAGCCCAGATAAGATAAAGGATATATTGAGGGAAAAAGTAGTGGAAATTTTAGAATCTGAGGCTCAACCTGATATTAAATATCCTTGTGTAGTATTGGTTGTGGGTGTGAATGGTGTGGGCAAGACAACCACTATAGGAAAATTGGCTAGCCGCTATAAATCAGAGGGGAAAAGAGTGCTAATTGCTGCAGGCGATACCTTTAGGGCAGCAGCCGCTGAACAATTAGAGGTATGGGGTCAAAGGGCAGGGGTATCTGTAATCAAACATGAAGAAGGTTCTGACCCTGCTGCTGTCATATATGATGCTATCTATGCAGCTAAAAGTCGAGATGTGGATATACTCATATGTGATACGGCAGGGAGGTTGCACAATAAAAAGAATCTAATGAATGAACTGGCAAAGATCAATAGAGTTATAGAGAGGGAGTATGGAGAAGCACATAAGGAAGTTCTATTGGTCGTAGATGCTACAACTGGACAGAATGCTATAGCACAGGCTAAGCTGTTTAAAGATATAGTAGGAATTACGGGAATAGCTTTGACTAAGCTGGATGGGACTGCGAAGGGAGGAGTAGTAATAGCTGTAAAATCAGAGCTAGATGTACCCATACGATATATAGGTGTGGGGGAAGGGGTAGAAGACCTACAGCTATTTGATGCCGAAGCTTTTACAAAGGCTCTATTTGATTAGTTATTTTGTTGGCAAAACGGAAAAGACTAGTTATTTTTATAATAATTATGGTTTGGAGAGTCTTATTTAGCTAGAAAAAAATTAGTACAATCAACGGTTTTAAAAATATCATTGACAATGGTTTGAGTTTTATAGTATAATCCAGTATGTAAAGGGAAAACACTTTACACACTGGAGGCTATATAGTGGAAAAGTTTACAGAGATGTCTATGTTATTAGATATATATGGTAGTATGCTTACTCCCAAACAGAGGGATATAATGGATCTTTACTATAACTATGATCTTACATTGGCTGAAATTGGCGAGAACAAGCAAATCAGTAGACAGGGTGTACACGATATAATAAGACGCTCTGAAAACACTTTAAGAAAGATGGAGGCCAATCTTAAGATGCAAGCTAAACTTGTATATATTGAAACAAGTTTAAGGGCGCTAGATAAGAAACTCATGTTATTGAAAGAACTCATAGCTAGTGAAGAAGGACTATCTCTTGAAACAATAGATGAAATAAGAACTGACATACGATCCATTGTTAGAAATTTAACTAGACAGGAGGATGAATAGTGGCATTTGAAGGTTTATCGGAGAAAATGCAGTCTGCCCTAAAAAGACTTACTGGTAAGGGAAAATTGACAGAAAAAGATGTCAAAGAGGCCATGCGCGAAGTAAGGCTTGCACTACTTGAAGCAGATGTCAACTTTTTAGTGGTGAAAGATTTTACAAAACGGGTAACTCAACGGGCTATAGGGCAGGAAATTATGGAAAGCCTGACTCCTGGGCAACAGGTTATAAAGGTAGTAAACGAAGAGCTAACTGCCCTCATGGGAGGAACTCAGAGCAAACTTACAGTGGCGTCAAGCCCTCCCACAATTATAATGATGGTGGGGCTTCAAGGTTCTGGTAAGACGACTACATCGGGCAAACTGGCTTTAAAACTAAAAAAGCAGGGTAAGAGGCCTTTACTTGTAGCTTGTGATATCTATAGGCCTGCAGCCATAGATCAGCTCAAAGTAGTGGGGGAAAAGATAGATGTCCCAGTTTTCGAGAGAGGACAGAGGGATCCTGTCATGATTGCCCATGAGGCGGTCTTGGAGGCAGAGAAAAATCAATATGACTATGTCATAATCGATACCGCTGGAAGACTTCATATAGATGAGGATATGATGGATGAACTCACCAATATCAAAGGAAAGGTAGAGCCCCACGAGATACTATTAGTGGTAGATGCAATGACAGGTCAAGATGCGGTAAATGTGTCCCAGTCCTTTGATGAAAAGTTGGGAATTGGTGGAGTTATATTAACCAAGCTCGATGGTGACACACGGGGTGGTGCTGCCTTATCAGTAAAATCGGTTACAGGTAAGCCCATTAAATTCATAGGTGTAGGTGAAAAGCTAGATGGATTGGAGCCATTTCACCCTGATAGAATGGCCTCTAGAATATTGGGTATGGGAGATGTACTAACCTTAATCGAGCGGGCAGAGGAGGCAATAGATGAAAAAAAGGCTGCTGAACTGGAGAAAAAACTCAGAACCCAGCAGTTTACTTTAGATGACTTCTTAGAACAGCTCCAGCAAGTGAGGAGTATGGGGCCTATCGATGATATAATAGGTATGTTTCCCGGTGTCAATATGAATAAACTTTCTGGTATGGCCTTAGATGAGAGGCAGATAATGAGGACAGAGGCTATTATTCAATCCATGACAATGGATGAGAGGACTAATCCTGCTATTATAAATGCCAGTAGACGCAAGCGCATTGCAAAGGGAAGTGGCACTAATATACAGGAAGTGAATAGGCTCTTAAAGTCATATGGGGATTTTAAAAAGATGATGAAGCAGTTACCGAATATCGAAAAGGCTGTCAAAAAAGGAAAATTTAGATTTCCTTTTTGATATAAATTATATGGATAACCATCATTAATATTGAAAATAAATTTAAGAAGTTATCCATGGAAGCAATAAATTTTAATAATTAGAATGGCTAGATATGCTGTATTGGAGGTGATTATTGGTGGCAGTAAAGATTAGACTAAAGAGAGTTGGTTCAAAGAAAAACCCATTTTTCCGTGTAGTAGTTGCCGACTCAAGGTCTCCAAGGAATGGAAGGTTCATAGAGGAAATTGGTTATTATAGTCCTCTATCCGATCCCATTGAAGTAAAGATAGATGCAGACAAGGCAAAAGATTGGTTGGACAAGGGCGCCCAACCCACGGATACTGCTAGAGCATTGCTCAAAAAGAGTGGTATAATGTAATATTGTAGAAGCATATCCTTTACTTGGAGGTGTAACAGGATGGGAGAACTAGTAAAGTACATTGCCCAAGCTTTAGTTGATAATCCTGAAGAAGTAACTGTCAATGAAGTAGAAGGGGAGCAGTCAGTTATAATTGAACTTAAGGTTGCTCCTGAAGATATGGGTAAGGTTATTGGGAAACAAGGTCGAATTGCAAAGGCTATAAGGACTGTTGTGAAAGCAGCGGCAACTAAAGAAAATAAACGAGTTATTGTAGAGATAATTTAAATAGATTTCAGGTGATAATATGACTGAATATTTTGCCGTAGGCTATGTATTGAGGCCTCAAGGTATAAAGGGGGAGATAAAGGTAGAACCCCTTACAGATCACATAAGAAGATTTGACGAATTAGATACTGTGCTACTAGAGGACAGTGATGGCTATAGACAACTAAATATAGAAAATATTAGATATATACAAGATGCTGTCATATTAAAAATACAAGGCTATGATGATGTGAACTGTGCAGAGACTTTGAGGAATAAGTATCTTTGGATACCTCGTAGCATGGCAAAAGAGCTTCCAGAGTACACTTATTTCATGGCAGATATAATTGGTTGCAGTGTCAAAACCCAGGGTGGAGACATGATTGGCACGGTGAAAGATATCATATATACAAAGAGCAATGATGTATATGTGATCGATTCTAGTTCTGGAGATATATTGATACCGGCCTTAAAGAAGGTTGTGAAAGATGTGGATGTACGAGATAAGGTAATTACAATAGATACCACAGGGTTGGAGGGATTGTTTCCCTATGACGTTTGACATAGTCACCCTATTTCCTGAAATGTTTGAACCGACCATGAATGCAAGTATTCTAGGAAGGGCCCAGGAGAGGGATTTGATTAAATTAAATTATCACAATATAAGGGATTTTACAAAAAGCAAACACGGCCAGGTGGATGACTACCCATATGGGGGAGGAAGTGGCATGGTATTGATGCCCCAACCACTATTTGATTGTTTTAATCATATAGAAAAATTACATGGAGGTAGTCTTCCTAAGGTGATATACTTTACCCCCCAAGGTGATGTCTTGAATCAGGAAATAGTAGAAGATATGGCCAAAGAGAAGAAACTAGTCTTATTATGTGGGCATTATGAAGGGGTAGATCAAAGGGTGATAGATACCTTTGTAGATATTGAGCTATCTATAGGAGATTATATATTGACTGGTGGTGAATTAGCTGCCATGGTATTCATAGATTGTGTAAGTAGGCAGATAGAAGGGGTATTGGGCAATCCAGAAGCCACAGTCGAAGAGAGTTTTTCTCATAATCTACTTGAATATCCTCACTATACAAGGCCATCTGTATATGAAGGTCTAAAAGTACCTGATATATTACTGTCGGGGAATCATGGGGAGATTGCAAAGTGGAGGAGAATGGAAAGTCTCAGAAATACACTTATTAAGAGACCTGATTTACTTGTAGATGCTAGCTTATCATCAGAGGAGAGACAGTTACTAGAAGAGATAGAGGATGAAATATGAGCTTTATGCATAGAATATTGTGTGTTATAATAACATTCGTCTATTGGAAGGAGGTATAATAGTGGAAGATATAATAAATCTAGTAGAAAAAGAACAGATGCGGGAGGATATTCCCCAATTTAATGTCGGCGATACAGTTCGTGTCTATGTCAAAGTTGTAGAAGGTACTAGGGAAAGATTACAGGCCTTTGAAGGCATAGTTATTCAAAGACAAAACGGTGGAATTCGTGAGAGTTTTACAGTTAGGAAGCTCTCTTATGGAGTAGGTGTTGAGAGGACATTTATGCTTCATTCACCTAAAATTGATAGAATTGAAGTGGTACGTAGAGGTAGAGTGCGCAGAGCAAAACTCTTTTATCTACGAGATCGCGTAGGTAAGGCAGCAAAAATTAGAGAAAAGAACATACGATAATGGGACTGGTGTCAGTCCCTTATTGTTTTTCTCCCCAAAACATCTGGATAGAATTGTCCTTGTTAAGGAGTTTTGTTATATATTATGATAGGGAGAAAAGCTAGATCAATTTGAAAGAGTATCTGGCTTAAGATTTATGCTCTAATAAATATGTGCGAGGATTACATGATATGTCAAAGGGATTAATATTGCTCTCTTTGGCGAGATTTAATAGTATAGCCATAGGTTAAATAAACTTTTAGGAACCTTGGTAAAAGAGGGGAAAAGCATGTCGGATAAAAAAACTGAACTTATAGAATGGGTTCAAGCCATTGCAATAGCCTTTGTCCTATCTATTATAATAAAAACTTTCATATTTGAGGTAATATTGGTTGATGGCTATTCAATGGTTCCTACCCTCCATGAAAGGGATCGCATAATAGTAAGTAAATTGACATATAGAATGTCCACACCCAAACAAGGTGATATCGTAATATTTAAAAATCCTGGAAATATGAAACAAAACTATGTAAAGAGGGTCATTGGAGTGGCAGGGGATAGAATCGAAATAAAGGATGGTATGGTCTATATCAATGATGAACTACTTAACGAAGCCTACATAAAAGAGCAACCTTTTGGTGACTTTCCAGAACAAATAGTGCCAGAGAATACTATATTTGTGTTGGGTGACAATAGAAATTTTAGCAAGGATAGTAGAGATCCTAGTGTTGGATTTATACCATTGAAAAATGTATTGGGAAAGGCCAAGATTAGGATTTGGCCCTTCACAGATATTACATTGTTTGAATAGATTTATGAATAAATATTATGAAAAGAGAGATCCATTCTATAGACTAGTATTACAAATAATTGTAAGGAGGTTTATATGGATATAAATTGGTACCCTGGCCATATGGCAAAGGCAAAGCGTTTAATGGAGGAAGAGCTACGTCTTGTAGACATTATTGTGGAACTTCTTGATGCAAGGGCACCAAGGAGTAGTATAAACCCTGACCTGGAGAAGTTATATAGGGATAAACTTAGATTGATAGTACTTACCAAATCTGATTGTGCTGATAGCGATATAACAAAAAAATGGTTAGCTCATTTTAAAGCTGAAGGGCACCATGCAATAGATGTAAATTGTCTCGATAACAGATCTATGAATGCTACTAAGAGATGGATAAATAGATTTTGTGAAAAAAAGCGCAGAGAATATAGGGAAAGAAAGGGAATAAACAAGACTATAAGGGCCATGGTAATAGGTATCCCCAATGTGGGTAAATCTACATTTATAAATGCTCTATCAGGTGGAAGGCGAGCTAAAGTGGGAGATAGACCCGGTGTTACTAAGGGGAAACAGTGGATAGGTGTGAATCCATACTTTGAATTACTTGACACACCAGGTGTCCTTTGGCCCAAATTAGATGACAAGCAGACAGGTCTCAATCTTTCATATATAGGTTCTATAAGAAGTGATCTAATTGATTTTGAGTATTTGGTTACTAATTTTATAGATACTATGAAATCCATGTATCCAGATCGCATTTCTGAGTATTATGGTCTTGAAGATTTGGACAGAACTTCTATAGAGCTATTATACGATATTTGCGAAAGACGAAGTTGGTTGAGAGCCGGAGGCGAACTTGATATAGACAAGGGTGCCAGACAGATAATCAGAGACTTTCAACAGGGTAAACTAGGACGAGTCAGCCTAGAGGTACCCTTTATTAAGGAGGAGGAAAGATAGTTGGGACATGCACCTTTGATGGAGGAACGGAAACTTTGGAGTGCAGGATATAGAGCTGTTGGTGGGATAGACGAAGCTGGTAGAGGTCCTTTGGCAGGTCCAGTCATTGCCGCCTGTGTCATAATGCCTGAAGATGAAGAGTTAGATGGAGTATATGATTCAAAAAAGCTTACGCCTAAAAGGCGGGAGACAATGTTCCAGATAATTGAACAAAGGGCCTATGCTATAGGTATAGGTAGGGTAGATGCTAACACAATAGATGATATAAACATATTAAATGCAACTCGGAGGGCGATGGAGCTAGCTGTACAATCATGTACAATAGAGCCAGATTATCTGCTTGTTGATGCAATGGAGCTACATAATATAGATATACCCCAGAGTTCCATAGTAAAGGGCGACAATCTATCACAGTCTATAGCAGCTGCTTCGATAGTAGCTAAGGTGACTAGAGATAGAGAGATGATACATTGGCATAGTATATATCCTCAATATGGATTTGATAGACACAAGGGATACGGCACTAAAGTACATATAGCTGCCATAGCCGAGCATGGGCTGTGCCCTATACATAGAAAGAGCTTTAGCCAGAAGTTTGTAGAGGAGTAAGGGCTTATGGATGAAAATAGGTTAAATAGTGCAGAGGGCATAGAAAGTGTTTTTCTGTCTGATAAGGTGATAGTAGATGATGACACAACGGTTAAGGCTGTCGCATTGCAATATGACAACGAAAAGACTGGCAGTGCTCCTAAAGTAGTGGCCAAGGGACAAGGGTATATTGCTAGGAAGATAATAGAAAGGGCAGAAGAACATGGCATATCTATTGTAGAAGATGGAAAATTAGCAGATAACTTAATGTCTATATCTATAGGTCAACAGATACCCGCTGAACTATATGAGGCGGTTGCAGAGATCTATATATATCTAGCTAGGCTAGATGAGAAGGTAGGAGAGAGTTATGAATAATAGACAGCTAGGTGAATATGGAGAGATGCTTGCTAAGCATTATCTGATCGGTAAAGGCTATACGATATTGGCTCAAAACTTTAGATGCAGATATGGCGAGGTGGATATAATAGTTCAAAAAGATGACAATATAGTATTTGTTGAAGTAAAAACTAGGAGAACACTTTCATATGGGACACCAGCCGAAGCGGTGGACAGAAGAAAACAGGCGCGATACGGGAAGATTGCATCTCTATACATACAAAATAATAGGTTATTTGAAAGCAGCTATAGATTTGACATAGTGGAGATATATATGCCATCACAAAACACACATACCATAAATCATATCGAAAATGCATTTGGCTTTACAGATACCCATTTTTTTATATAGAAGTTAGGGGGGATTATATTGCTTGCAAAGGTAAAGAGTGCAGGTCTATTTGGCATAGATGGCTATCTAATAGATGTGGAGGTAGATATATCTAATGGCCTCCCTGCCTTTGACATTGTTGGCTTACCTGATGCAGCTGTAAAGGAATCAAAAGAGAGGGTAAGAGCAGCTATAAAAAACAGTAAATTGGAATTCCCTATAAAGAGGATCACAGTAAATCTTGCACCGGCAGACACAAAAAAGGAAGGTCCATCTTATGACCTAGCCATAGCCATGGGAATATTGTATGCCACTCAACAGATACCCTTCAATCCTGAATGGGATATTGTGTTTTTAGGTGAGCTCTCATTAGACGGAAGTCTAAGGCCTGTAACGGGTGTTCTTCCTATGTTAATTGCTCTAAGTGAATCACATAAAAAGTTCATAATACCCACTTCCAATACCAATGAAGCACAGCATGTACAAGATATTGAAGTGTATACAGCAAATTCACTAAACGAAATAGTGACTAATATGCGAAATGGTTATTCATTCAAAAACTGCACATCTTCACCAAATATCAATTCAAACTCGTATATAGACGATCATGACTATGACATTGATTTTTCAGATATCAGGGGACAGGATCAGGCCAAGAGGGCTATGGAGGTTGCTGCTGCAGGGGGTCATAATATTGCTCTCATTGGTTCACCAGGATCAGGAAAGACCATGTTGGCAAAGAGATTGCCTACAATCTTACCAGATTTGACCTATAATGAGGCCTTAGAAGTGACTAAGATATATAGTGCTGCTGGTTTAGTGGGGGATAGAGGGCTTATAGATAAGCGTCCGTTTAGAAGTCCACATCATACTGCCTCGAGGGTTGCATTGGTAGGAGGAGGAAGAGTACCACTACCGGGCGAGATAAGTCTTGCCCATCATGGTGTTCTATTCTTGGATGAACTGCCTGAATTCAATAGGGATGTACTAGAAGTACTACGTCAACCTTTAGAAGATGGCTATATAACCATATCTAGGGCTTACGGCACCATAACTTATCCGGCATCGTTTATGTTTGTATCTGCATTCAATCCATGTCCCTGTGGTTTTTTTGGAGTACAGTCGGGAGGGCGAGAGTGCAATTGTACGCCGGCGCAAATAGCCAGATATTTAGGACGTATATCCGGGCCATTGACTGATCGGATTGATATCCATATTGAAGTGCCTCCCATATCATACGATAAACTCAAATCTCAAAGACGAGGTGAAAGTTCTTCAACCATAAAGGAACGAGTGGATAGAGCTAGAAAGCGACAGATAGAACGATATAAAGCCGATGGTATATTCTATAATGCTCAGCTTACCACGCGTCTTATGGCAAAGCACTGTATACTCGATGAGAGTGCAGATAAAATGTTAGAAGAGGCATTTAGTGCACTAGATCTAAGTGCACGAGCCCATAGTAGAATACTTAAATTGTCAAGAACTATTGCAGATCTTGACAATTCACAGCTCATAAAAGAGGAACATGTAGGAGAGGCAATCCAATATAGAAGTCTAGATAGGGAGTACTGGCTATAACAGATTATAATCTTGTGCAAGGGACTTTATGGCATCTTTAGCTCCTACTATAGTGTCTATACTTGTACAATAAGATACACGAAAATGTCCGGGATATCCAAACCCTGTTCCAGGTACAAACAGTAAATTATATTTTGTTGCGCTATTTATAAAGGCTACATCATCAGATATGGGTGCCTTAGGAAATAGATAGAAAGCTCCTTGAGGTTTAATACATTCAAATCCAAATTCGCAGAAATAGTCATAGAGAATATCACGTTTTTTTCTATATGATTCCACTTCTACTTGGGAATCTAGAGATCTAGCTATGACTTTTTGGAAGAGGGCAGGTGCATTTACATACCCTAGTATTCGATTGGAGAACACAAGCCCATCTATTAGTAATTGGGCATCATCTGCCCTTGGACTTACAACTGCATAGCCTATGCGCTCACCAGGTAGGGCAAGTGATTTACTGAAGGAGTTTACCACTATGGCGTTATCGAAAATATTCAGTATACTAGGAAGCTCTATATCATCATATATAAGTTTGCTATATGGTTCATCAGAGATCACATATATATGCGAGTTAAATTCCCTTCCTTTATTTACGATTAATTCATTTAATTCATTTAGAATTTCTTTGGAGTACACAATACCAGTGGGATTATTAGGTGAGTTTAAAATGATTGCCTTTGTATTTGCAGTGATACCTTTTTCTAATGCCTCTAAGTCAAGTTGGAATGTTGTGGGGTCAGCATTTATAATTACAGGCACTCCACCATGATTGTCTATATAAAATAGATATTCCACGAAGTATGGGGCAATTACGATTACCTCATCACCTGGATCTAATATAGTCTTTAAAGTTATATTCAGCCCTCCCGCTGCGCCACATGTCATTATTATATTGTCTTTGCCAATAGGGATGGATGTTTCTTCTTTTAACTTTTGTGCAACTGCCTCCCTAACGTCACTAAATCCAGCGTTATTCATATACTTGTGTATACCGGGAACGTCTGAGGCGACTATGCTCTTCAAGGCTTGTTTCACTGGTGTAGGTGGTTCAGGATCAGGATTACCTAAGGTAAAATCAAATACGTTTTCTGATCCATATTTTTGACGAAGTTTTTCACCTTCTTCAAACATGGCCCTTATCCAAGAAGATTTACCTAAATTAGCACGAATTTTAGTTGAAATCATTTTATAATCCTCCTTATAAATTTATTTTAAGCTATTCATAATATATTTTAAGCTATTCATATAATTATTTAAGTTTATGAATTTGAGCTTCATTTTAATAGCCAACCTTTATTAAAAAATAGAGAGGTCATATATATTTGTAGATTAATATTTTTAAAACTGAACTTGAATAATTATAACATAAAAAAGTGTGATGGTACAGTTTACCATACTTTCACTTAAAGTCGAATATTCTAGTTCAGGATAAAAAAGAGGATAATATTGTTTAATGTAGAATAATTTGAACGTATGGGTGCATACGAAATATACAGTGACGGAGGATGAATTTCAATGTATAATGAAAAAAAGGTATTTTGGATTTGGCTATCTTCTATACCTGATATTGGAGCTAGACGGTTTGCCCATTTGCTAAGGATATTTAAAGATCCAGAAATAGTCTGGAGCGCATCAGAAAGTGAATTGCTTAAGTATGCACCGAATATAGGCAAAAAAGCAATAAATAGTATAATATCACATAAAAATGATAAAAATTTAAAAAATGCTGAAAGAATTTTGCATAGAGATGATATTTCTGTTATAACAATAATAGAGGATGAATATCCTCATCTACTAAAAAATATATATGCGCCTCCACCTGTATTGTATATAAAAGGTAAACTTCCAGACAATGAACTATATAGTGTGGCCATTGTAGGTTCTAGACGTGCAACATATTATGGCAAGCAGGTTGCAGAGAAGTTAGCATATGAATTAGGACAAGCAGGGATAGTTGTGGTAAGTGGATTAGCCCGTGGCATAGACGCTATGGCCCATCATGGAGCTTTGAAGGCAGGAGGGCATACCATTGGAGTGTTAGGTTGTGGAGTAGATATTGTATACCCCCAAGATAATATAAAGTATTATAGAGAAATTGCTAAGAGGGGGACTCTTATCAGTGAATTTCCCCTGGGTACAACTCCATCAGCTGGTAATTTCCCAGCTAGGAATAGGATAATAAGTGGTCTATCACAAGTAATTGTCGTGGTAGAAGCTAGGCAACGTAGTGGAGCATTGATCACTGTGGATTTTGCTCTAGAACAGGGAAGGGATGTATTGGCAGTTCCTGGCAACATAAATCAGCCGTGTAGTTATGGTACAAATAATCTCATAAAAGAAGGGGCAAAACTTGTAATGAATGTAGAGGATATATTGGAAGAATTGCCCGGTTATATTATGTCTAACCTTAATAAAAATCAAGCTGTACAACTTGATTTTTTAGAGACACAGGTCTATAATGCTTTGGACAGTGAGACAAAACATATAGATGAGATTGCGAATATAACAGGTATGAATATGGGTCAACTAAATTCCATACTCACGAAATTAGAGATAAGGGGTGTAGTAAAGAGATTACCTGGTAAATTTTTTGTTAGAAGCTAATTCAAGGTTTAATTGGAGGGAATATAATGGCACAAAAATTAGTAATAGTGGAGTCGCCTGCGAAAGCTAATACTATTAAAAAATTTTTAGGAAAAGGATACAAAGTAGAAGCAACTATGGGTCATGTGAGAGATCTACCAAAGAGTCAGTTTGGTATAGATATTGAAAATAATTTCGAACCTAAATATATAACTATCCGTGGAAAAGGTAAGACTTTGAATAAGCTCAGGAAGGAAGCTAAATCAGCGGATACTATCTATCTTGCTACAGACCCTGATAGGGAAGGGGAGGCTATCTCATGGCATCTAGCCCATGCACTCAAGATAGATGAAGATAGTCAATGTAGGATAGAGTTTAATGAGATTACAAAGAGCGCCGTACAGAGCGCCATAAAAGAACCCAGAACAATAGACATGGATCTTGTAAATGCTCAGCAAGCTAGGCGTATACTCGATCGAATAGTGGGGTACAATATAAGCCCTCTACTTTGGCGTAAAGTAAAAAAAGGGCTTAGTGCTGGGCGTGTTCAATCGGTGGCAACTAGGATAATATGCGAGAGAGAAAGAGAAATTGAGAATTTTGAACCAAAGGAATATTGGTCACTTATGGGTATGTTTGAGGCTGAAGATAAAAAGTCTCTCATAGAGGCATCATTTTATGGGAGGCCAGAAGAAAAGATTGAACTTAATACAGAAGAGCAAGTCAATGGGATAATTGAGGAATTAGAAGGGGCCCAGTATAAGGTGGATAGTGTCAAGAAGGGCAGTAGGAGACGAAATCCATCTCCACCATTTACCACAAGTAGCCTTCAACAAGAGGCATCGAGAAAATTAGGTTTTTCCACCAAGAAGACTATGGTGTTGGCGCAACAGCTCTACGAGGGAATAGACGTAAAAGGTGAAGGGGCAGTAGGTCTCATAACTTATATACGTACTGATTCTACCCGTATATCTAAAGATGCACAAAACCAGGCAAGGGAATATATAGAAAAGAAGTATGGCAAGGAGTATGTTCCCAAAGTAGCTAAACAGTATAAGAGCAAAAAGAATTCCCAGGATGCACATGAGGCAATAAGACCTACTTCAATAATTAGGGAGCCTAATAAGGTAAAGGGCTCATTGAAGAGAGATCAATATAGGCTATATAAACTCATATATGATCGGTTTATAGCTAGTCAGATGACGCCGGCGCTATATGAGACAATGTCTGTACACATATTAGGTGGTAAATACCTATTTAAGGCCAATGGTTCGAGGATGGTATTTCCTGGCTTTACAATAGTGTATCAAGAGAGTCGTGATGATGAAAAAGAGGAAAAGGATATAATGCTTCCTATGTTGACACAGGGGCAGGAGCTTAAACTGAAAGAATTTGTACCAGAACAACATTTTACAAAGGCACCACCACGCTATACAGAGGCATCCTTAGTAAAGGCATTAGAAGATATGGGAATAGGTAGACCTAGTACCTACTCTCCTACAATATCTACAATTATCACTAGGGGATATGTAGAGAGAAATAGCAGACAGCTTGTTCCTACTGAACTAGGGTTTGTTGTAAACGATCTTATGACAGAGCATTTCTCAGATATTGTGGACTATCAATTTACAGCTGACATGGAGGCCCAATTAGATCAAGTAGAAGAGGGAAAAAAAGAATGGCGTGATATTTTAAAAGAATTTTATCCATCTTTTAAAGTCGATCTAGAGAGGGCGGACAAGGAGATTGAAAAGATAGAGATAGAAGATGAAGAGACAGATGTAATATGTGAAAAATGTGGTGCAAATATGGTTATAAAAAATGGGCGATATGGGAAGTTTTTGGCATGTCCCAATTTCCCCGAATGTCGAAATACGAAGCCAATTATAGAGACAATTGATGTTGACTGTCCTAAATGTGGGGCTAGTGTGGTGGTAAGGAGGTCAAAAAGAGGTAGAAAATTCTATGGTTGTGAGCAATATCCCAATTGTAACTTCATATCGTGGGATATGCCCACAAATGAGAAATGTCCAGAATGTGGTGAATTTATGGTGGTAAAAAATAATAAAAGAAAAAACGAGAAGACATTAAGATGTTCTAATAAAGAATGTAAATACCAGAAAGTCATAGAGGAGTAGGATATATGAGAGGACATGTTACCATAATAGGGGGAGGTTTGGCTGGTTGTGAAGCCGCTTGGCAGCTTGCCAATAGGGACATAGAGGTCATTTTATATGAAATGCGTCCGGAAGCATATTCCCCTGCCCATAGTAGTGAAACTCTAGCCGAACTAGTATGTAGTAATTCCCTGCGTTCCGATAGACTGGAAAATGCAGTGGGTCTTTTAAAACAGGAGATGAGAACTTTAGATTCACTTATAATGGAGGCGGCCGATTCTACTAGAGTTCCAGCAGGAGGTGCGCTGGCAGTTGATAGAAATGCGTTTTCTATATATATAACTGAGCGAATTGAAAACCATGCAAATATTGAAGTGATTAGGAGGCATATGGGGGATATACCAGAAGGGCCAGTAATTATCGCTACAGGTCCTTTATCTTCCCATGCCATATCTCAGGCAATATTAGATATAATAGAAGAGGAATACTTATATTTTTATGATGCGGCAGCTCCCATAGTGGATTCTTCATCTTTAGATTTTAGTAAGATGTTTAAGGCTTCGCGATACGGGCGAGGTGAAGATTATCTAAATTGCCCAATGTCAGAAGAGGAATATAATAGATTTTGGTATGAACTTGTAAATGCTGAAACGGTGGAGCTCAAGCGCTTTGAACATCAGAATATATTCGAAGGATGTATGCCCATAGAGGTGATGGCTAAGAGAGGCATAGATACCCTTCGTTACGGGCCATTAAAGCCGGTAGGCCTGCGCGATCCAAATACTAGGCAGGAGCCATATGCTGTGGTTCAGTTGAGGCAAGATGATAGACAGGCAACTATGTATAATTTAGTGGGATTTCAGACGAACCTCAAATTTCCGGAACAAGAGAAGGTATTTTCTCTTATACCGGGTTTGGAAAATAGTGATTTCATAAGATATGGAGTTATGCATAGAAATACATTTATAAATTCACCAGCTGTCTTAAACAGGTATTATCAATTAGAAACAATCCCCAGAATTTTTTTTGCAGGACAAATAACAGGGGTTGAAGGATATGTTGAGTCAGCCTCTAGTGGGTTAGTAGCAGGAATTAATATGGCCCACTATGTAATGGGGAAACCTCTTATTGATTTTACGCATAGAACTGCGATAGGGGCACTTGCTAACTATATATCGTATAAAAACATTAGGAAGTTCCCACCTATGAATGTAAACTTTGGAATAATGGCCCCTTTAGAAAAAAAGATTAGAGATAAGCGACAGAGAAATTTAGAATTAGGGAAGAGGGCGTTGCTACTGCTCGATAGTATCAAATCATCGGATATGGTATAATATGGAGAAAAAGATTGAATTTTGACAAAGAATATGCTAAGATTTCCTTAATGGAATGTGAAATATGTAGGCTATGTACATGGCTAAAATTGATACTATATATTTTTAATAGGAAAGAATCTTTAGAACCTCA
>CALKWW010000093.1 GCA_938003945.1 uncultured Bacillota bacterium
CATAGGACTTTGCCATGTTCTCCATCTTTCCAAGAGCACGGATTTGCTCACTCACTTCTTCTCTAAGTCTTATAAGTTCATCGTCCATGGGACCTTTTAAGTTCTTTAAGTCTTGTCTCTTTTGCTCTTTCAAAAACTCTGTTCCATATAGGGGCACCCTCCTAAAGTCGCCTATTATTCTGCCCCTACCATATCCATCGGGAAGACCAGTTAAAAGTCCAACGTGCCTCGCTGTTCGGGTCTCCTCAGTATATGCATCGAATACTCCCTGATTATGTGTCTTTCTATATTCATTAAATATCTTATCCTTTTCCTCATCAAGCTCATATCCATAGGCCTTCAATTCAGATTTTACCATCCTTATTCCACCGAATGGATTAATCATTCTCTTAAGTGGTGCATCTGTCTGTAAACCCACTATTACCTCGTTATCTCTATCTATATATCCTGGCTTAAAGCTATCAATGCCAGAGACTGTATCAGCATCTATATCTAATACTCCCTTTTTTAGCTCTTCTGCCAACAGATCATTAAAAACATCCAATACCTTTTGAGTTTTAGGTGAAATACCCTCCAAAAAACTCTCATCACCCTCATAGGGGCTATAATTCTTCTGGATGAAATCTCTTACATCTATCTCCTTCATCCAGTTGCCTTCCTTGAAATCTATCCACTGCTTCTTCATGACATAACCTCCCAACATTTTTATCAGTCCTAAGCTTGCCCAAAAATATAGACCTCCCGGACTTAGCTGCCCAGGCGGTCGGCATATGGTAAAATCACACTCCCTTATGGTCAATTCCATTTCCGCCAGTCATGTGATTATCGTACATATATTTTTGCAAACATCATTCTTAAGCATAAACATGATAACAATACTTCCCAAGTTTGTCAACATGATTTTTTATCCAGCTTATTGTCCGGCTGCTGGTTTATATTTATAACCAAATATGCTATACTAAAACAGAAGTTTTCTACAAAATTGTCCGAATTTGCAAACTGCTATTTTAGTACTGGGCTTAACTAATTATAAAAAAAGATTGATGGTATAGTCCATGACATATATCAAATTTTGGTCAATTAAAATATCAAACAATAGGGGAATGTATATAACTAGGCAACAGAGACATGTTATAGTTGTGGGAGGCGGTGCCTCTGGAATGCTTGCTGCCATTTCAGCTAGGAGACAGGGTGCCAAAGTTACAATATTAGAGAGAAACCCTAGAGTGGGGAAAAAGATACTTGCCACAGGAAACGGCAGATGTAATTTTACAAACATCAATACTGACATCACCTATTATGATGGAGTTAATCCTAAATTTGCATATAGTGCTCTATCACAATTTGATGCATATACAGCTATTAGTTTTTTTGAAAGACTGGGGATTTCTCACAAAGTAGAAGATCTAGGTAAGGTGTTCCCCATGTCCGATCAGGCATCCAGCGTACTAGATGTGCTTTTATATGAATTAAATGAAGTAGGCGTGAACATAGTGTGCAACGCACAAGTTAAAGAAATAGTACCCAAAAATAAAAAATTTCAAATTAGGTTGAACGATGGCTCTGAGTTTAGGGGCGACAGAGTAATACTAGCCACTGGTGGAAAGGCTATGCCCTCTTCCGGATCTGATGGCAGTGGATTTGAACTAGCAAAAGGACTAGGCCATACCATAATAGATATATTTCCAGGGCTCGTCCAACTAAAGTTAGATGGATCATTTTTCAATCAAATACAGGGAGTCAAGTTTGTGGGAGCATGCGAACTTCTACACAATAATAAATCAATTGCTAGAGATAGAGGTGATATACTATTCACCAACTACGGCATCTCCGGACCACCTGTATTACAAATCAGTCGAAAGGCAGGAGAGCTCTTACAGAAAGGACACGAGCCCATAATCAAAATCACTATTATAGATACTATGTCTAGGGAAGCGCTAAGGGATCTTCTCGCCATAAGATTTTCAAATGCCGCCAAAAAGACAATAGAGTTTAGCCTAGTAGGGCTCATAAATAAGAGGCTCATACCTGTAATACTAAAAGAGGCCGGGATAGATGATATAAGACGTCCTGTGGCCCATCTTTCAGATATGGAAAAAGAGAATATACTCAATATACTACTGGACTGGAGATTTAAGATAAGAGGTACAATGGGCTGGCAAAACGCACAAGTAACTGCCGGTGGCGTTGATACTAGAGAGATAAATCCTAGTACAATGGAGTCAAAACTAGTAGAGGGACTATATTTTGCTGGGGAGATAATAGACATAGATGGCCTATGTGGTGGATTTAATCTGCAATGGGCATGGTCATCTGGCTTTGTAGCAGGCCAAAATGCAGCACTTTAATCGATAAATTCCATTTAGCCTAAGACCTGCTTTGCAATAGCCACTGCCCCTTGTGCATCCTTGGCATAAAAGTCTGCACAGATCATCTCTGCATACTCTTGAGTAAGTACTGCTCCCCCTACCATAACTTTGCAGCTAGGATAAGCTACCTTAAGCGCCTTTATTGTCTCTTCCATGCTCTTTACTGTAGTTGTCATAAGGGCACTGAGTCCGACTAATTTTACCTTGTTTTTTATGGCTTCATCTACCACTCGATCTACAGCTACATCCTTCCCCAGATCAATAACGTCAAAACCATAGCTTTCGAGAAGGACTTTAACTATATTCTTTCCAATATCATGAATATCTCCCTTTACTGTAGCTAATACAATCTTCCCTTTAGAAAGTTGCAAGCTAGAACTTTTACCCAGATACTCCCTTATAACCTGAAAAGATTCTTTAACTGTCTCGGCAGATTGTATTAATTGCGGAAGAAAGATCGTTCCATTTTCATATTGTTCACCCACCAGGTCTAAAGCAGGCACTATATCTTCGTCAATAATTTTTAAAGGTTCTTTCTGTTGAATTAGCTTGCTAGTAGCTCCTCTAGCTTCTTCTTTCATGCCTCGCACTACTATATCAAATAAATTCTCATGGCTCTCCTGTTGAGATATCTGGTTTTCTGCTTTTTGAATATTATAAGTTTTCAAATACTCATTAGCCCCTATATCTTCACTCCATAGGACTCTAAAAGCTTTAATAGTGTCCATCATGTCCTTAGCCATAGGATTTACTATAGGTAAGTCTAGACCTGCAGTAAGACCAGCTGTTAAAAAAGTCCTATTTAAAAGAGCTCTATTTGGCAATCCAAAAGATATATTCGACACCCCTAATACCGTCTTCACACCTAATTTGTCCTTGACTAACCGTAGAGCCTTTACAGTTTCCTTTACAGCTTCCTGTTGAGCTGCTACCGTTAGTGTCAAGCAGTCTATATAAATATCTTCTTTAGCTATGCCATATTCTCGTGCACGACTCACAATCTTCTCAGCTATTTTAAAACGACCTTCCGCCTCAGCTGGAATACCCTTTTCATCTAAAGTCAAGCCCACTACTGCAGCACCATATTTTTTTACTATTGGAAGGATGTCGTCCAAACTTTTATCCTCTCCGCTCACAGAGTTAACTATAGCTTTGCCATTATAGGCCCTAAGCCCACTTTCTATCACTCTAGGGTCATTTGAATCTATCTGTAGTGGCACATCTAATATAGATTGGATCTCTTTAATCACCCTAACCATAGTCTCCTCTTCATCTATTCCAGGCAGACCCACATTTACATCTAGAATATCAGCTCCGGCCTCCACTTGTTGTATTGCCTCTTTTAAAATATAGTCCATATCCCCACTTTTCAAAGCCTCTTTCAGAGTCTTCTTTCCTGTAGGGTTGATTCTCTCTCCTATTACTTTTATCCCATCTATAAACACCGTCTTAGTCGGTGTACACACCCCTATAATGGGACTATAAGTACTCTCTTGTGTCTCTATCTCTTTTATATTTCTTACTAAAGATCTTATGTGGTTGGCATTCGTTCCACAACAACCTCCGATTACCCCGGCTCCTTTTTTTACAAATTTGTATCCATAATATCCAAATTCTTCAGGTGAAAAATCATATAAAGTAGCTCCGTCCCGGATACCAGGCAATCCTGCATTTGGCTGTACAATAACAGGCACCTTAGATATTTCTAATATTCTATTTATGATAGGTTCTAATTCTCTAGGTCCTAAAGAGCAATTTACTCCTAGGGCATCTACACCTAAACCTTGTAAGACCATAACCATAGAATCAACGCTACAACCAGTAAATGTTCTCATATTCTGTTCAAAACTCATAGTGCAAAATACAGGCAAATTTGAATTCTCTTTTGCAGCAAGTATAGCAGCTTTTGCCTCATATAGGTCCGTCATTGTCTCTATTAATATGAGATCTGCTCCACTTTCTTCTCCTTGCACTATCTGTCTTTTAAATATTTCATAGGCCTCATCAAAAGCTAAAATGCCCATAGGCTCTAGCAATTCTCCAATAGGTCCTATATCTAAAGCTATAAAAGCCTCACCCTCACCTATAGCCTTTTTAGCATTCTCTATTCCGGCATTTACTATTTCCTCTACAGTAAATCCTGTATCTTTTAATTTGATCTCATTTGCACCAAAAGTGTTTGCAGTAAGAATTCTCGCACCTGCATCTATATATTCTCTATGGATTTCTACAATCATCTCTGGTGAGTTTATATTTAAAAGTTCAGGCAAATTCCCTATTTTTAGACCTCTATCTTGAAGCACTGTACCCATAGCTCCATCAAAGACTATAATTTCTTCTTTTAAAAAACTCCTAACGCCCACATATATCACATTCCTTTCTAAATTCACAATGCGAAAACTTGCTACAATTTAAACAATCCCTTTGCCGTGTAAATTGACTTTTATCTATAACTCCAGCTATTGCCGTTATTGACTTTCTGGGTATTAAAATACTGTGAGAAGATACATTAAGACCTATAGCTCTATCCGCCCTTAGAACTGATATAAACTCTCTCTGTATGTCTAATGAAAGGTCCTCATAACCAGGACTATATCGATATGTCAATTTTTTGCCTTGATGTCTGAGTTTCTTCTCAATTTTATGACATAGGTTGTCAGAAATCTCCTCCACTGCTGCAGTGGCACATGCATCCATTATCAAGGCTTTAGTCATGTCTATTGTTTCATAATATCTTATTTTAGTGTCTATGTCATTTCCAAGAGTTACAGCCATTAATATACAAGATTGCGCATTCTTAAGATGCCTAGCTATGCCTTTACCTTCTAACTCTAAAGTACATTGCTCTAGATATATCTTTTCATTGTCTCTATCTATATCAAACAACTTATAGATATATCTCGGTTTAACTAAAACTCTAATCTCGTCTATACCCTCATCTATTAAAAGATTTATGCGACTATCTATGTCTTGATCTCTATAGCCAAGATACCTCAATACCTCTCTTTTATCTATAGATAAATTATTCATATTCTTGTCTCCTCGTATATACAACATTCAATCAATATATCTGAATTATACAGCCCTATCATCATTTGCAAATCGCATTACTGCACTTATATTATTTGTTATCTTTCTAGCTATATATGGATTGTTCATTGTGTATA
>CALKWW010000094.1 GCA_938003945.1 uncultured Bacillota bacterium
TGCAGGGGATATTGATTTAAATATACAACCGGTTGAGAAGTTTGATAATATTAACTGTGCTATGAAAATCTTATTGGTCTGAAAATTTATCCATGAATTATTCAAGTTGTGAGACTAATCTTTTTAATGTAAACTTGAGTAATTGTAAAAACAGATAGATATATTTTATTAGTAGTATAAAATTTTGCTTATACTACTAATTTACTTTATTAATTGAGATATTATCTACAGAATGTGAAAACTTATCGCGTTTTTGAAGAAATGACGTATTTTGTGAGGGGTAATTGCTATGAAAATATCATTAAAAAACTCATATAGTATTAAGAAGGAAAAAGAATATTTTTTGTATTTGATATATTTTATTTTTTTATACGCATTATTTGCGCCCAGAAGAGTAAAAATGTTGTTATCATTGAATGTGGATGGAGTAGCTACTACAAATGAGCTTTGGATTGTGCCAATAGTGTGTTTTTTTATGTTTTATTTACTTAAACCAGTAGATAAAAACAAAAGACTAGGGAATAGAGAGGATATTTTTGTAATAATTTTTTATCTTTATTTATTTATTATTGCGATAGGTAGTTTTAAGGCGATATCCATACCTCAATATTTATATTCTAGCTTACTTTTTATAATTCCAATGTTGGTTTTCTTCCCTATTTCATATTGTAGAGATATAGATGTGAAACGATTATTAAAAGTATTTATTGTTACATGTCTAATATATTCGGTGTTTGCACTTATTTTATCAGCTCATTATACATTTTTTATGGATTTAGTAGGAAATTCATCAGATAAATATCAAGGTTATAAGCAATACAGGGTACCTATGATGTTGGGTTCTAGCATTGCGGTTAGTTACTATTTTAATATGACTCTACCTTTATGCTTTTATATGTTTTATAAGAGTGAAGAAAAAAAGTGGAAAGTTATTTCTGCTCTGTCGATTGCAACTAATATTATTGCAACTTTTGTACTTTTATCTCGTGCTGCTGTACTTTGTGCAATTTTGATAATTATGTTCAATTTACTTTTTATGAGAGATAAAAAAATTACTTTTCGCACTAAAATAGTTTTAGCTGTATTATTGTTGCTAGTTACTATTTTTACTATTAAAAAATATGATTTATCGCGTTTAACTCTTGGATTTGACAAATCAGAGAGTTCAATAGCTTTACGAATAGAAGCTGCTAAACTAGCATTGCATATTTTCAGTAAAAATCCTGTTTTTGGTTCGGGTATGGGTAGATATTTTAAGAGGGCATATATACACACCCCTAATAACGTTTATATTTGTGTTGATGGCATAAATGGTTTAATTGATCCACACAATATGTATCTCCTTATTTTGAGTGAAATGGGTATAATAGGGTTGATTATAAGCTTAGCAATGTTTATTGTACTCTTTTATCGTTTTCTTAAAATAGAAGAAAAAACATTAAGTAAAACAGCGTGTTTGACTCTTGCTGCTTTTTTATTAGATGCAATGGGAGGTTCACATTTACTAAATTCCATAAGCTTTTCTGTATTGTTTTGGATATATATGGGTGTGTTTAATAATTTATATATGAGAGATAAGTTTCATTGCTCTAGCAACACAATTTAATGATTTTTTGAATCAAAACCATTATAGTCTACCAAGTTACAATGTTATAAAAATTGTTTTATAGTGCAAGAGAGGGGGTTAAAGTAGTTATGCTTGAAAAGATCTATAGGTATATAATATCAAGGTGGTATATATTTCGGAATGAGAAAAAATATAAATATAATGGGAAAACGATTAAATACATATTTGATAAACAAGATAGCAATGATTTAATAGTTGTATTCAATGCTTTTCCTGGAGCAAATAGAAAAGGAAGATATAATTATATTTGGACATTAAAAGATATACATGCAAATAAGTTATTTATATTGGATGATTTTGGGCCAAATCAAAGGGGCTCTTATTATTTAGGGGAAAATAGAAATTTCTATATTGAAAAGTTAGTGATGCATTTATTAGAAAAGATTCAGGCACAATTTAAATTTAAGAAAAAAGTCTTTATAGGCAGTAGTAAAGGGGGTTACGCAGCACTATACTTTGGAATCAAAACATATGCCTCTCATATTATTTGTGGTGCCCCTCAATTTTATTTAGGTGATTATCTCGCAAACAATACAAATCATATGGATATATTAAATTATATTATGGGTGATTGTAGTGAAGAAAGTGTTGTTTATTTAAATGCTTTATTAAAAAATATTATCAAAAAAAAACAATAGAAAAGTTTTCTTGTATTTGCACTACTCAAAATTAGAACACACATATAAAGAACATATACATGATTTAATAGAGATTTGTGAAGGGAATAATGTAAATATTTATCACGATGTTAAAGATTATAAAAATCATAGCGATGTATCCAAATACTTTCCTAAATACATAAAGGAATCACTTAATCAAATTTTATAATATAAAACTATGGAAGAGGAGATAAAGGTTATGGAAAAAATTAATGTTATAGGACTAGGGTATATAGGATTGCCAACTGCTCTTATGTTTGCATCTCATGGTGTGAATGTGGTTGGAAGTGACTATAATGTAGAATTAGTTAACAAATTAAAGAATGGAGAATTGACATTTGATGAAAAAGGTTTCAAAGAGTTTTTTGGACAGGCAATTGAAAAAGGGATAGAATTTACAACAGAATACATTAGTACGGATACTTACATAGTATGTGTCCCTACGCCGTACGAAAAGGATAATAAAAAAATCAATCCCAAGTACTTGATTGCAGCAATTAACAGTATTATGGAAGTATGTCCAAAAGGGGCTATTATTGTTATAGAATCCACAGTCTCTCCAGGGACAATTGATAGACACATTCGCCCCATTATAGCGCAAAAGGGCTTTGAAATTGGTAAGGATATTCATTTAGTACATGCTCCTGAAAGAATTATTCCTGGCAATATGATTAGTGAATTGAAATATAATTCTAGAACTATAGGTGCTGATGACAAGAAGATAGGGGAAAAAATAAAGTCACTATATTCTCTATTCTGTGAAGGAACAATAGTAGTAACTGACATTAGAACAGCTGAGATGACTAAAGTAGTAGAAAATACTTATAGAGATATAAATATAGCATTTGCAAATGAGTTAGCTAAGATCTGTAGTTCAGATAATATGGATGTATATGAGATTATTAGAATTGCAAATATGCATCCTCGTGTCGATATACTACAACCAGGACCAGGTGTTGGTGGCCACTGTATATCTGTCGACCCTTGGTTTCTCGTTGGTGATTATCCAGGTCTTGCAAATATTATTCTTGCAGCTAGGAAAATTAATGACTCCATGCCTGAATTTGTGCTCCATAGAATACATGATATTATGAAGGAAAAGAATATAAAAGAAGTAGGGAGAGTTGGATTATATGGATTGACATATAAAGAAGACGTGGATGACACAAGAAATAGTCCCACATTGCAACTTCTAGAAAATATGCAAAGACATCTTGCTACTGGCATTAAAGTCTATGATCCATTGATAAAAAATACTATTGTAGATAACCAGTATTTTGACTTTGAACAGTTTTTAAATGATATTGATATTATAGTTATTTTGGTAGCCCATACTCATATAAAAGAAAATATGGATAAGATAAAAGATAAAATAATATTTGACACTAAGCATATATGTAGTTTTGATGGGGTATATAGACTATAAAAATACAATTTTCTACAATCGGAGAGTGAAATCGATGGACAAAATAAAAGTGTTAAGTATATTTGGTACAAGACCTGAAGCTATAAAGATGGCACCACTTGTTAAAGAATTGGAAAAAGAACCTCTAGTAGAGAGCTATGTCTGTGTTACTGCACAGCATAGGGAAATGCTGGATCAAGTTTTAGAGATTTTTGATATTGAACCTGATTATGACCTAAATATTATGCAGCAAAGACAGACACTTGCAACTATAACTACTAAATCTCTAGAGGGATTAGATGAGATTTTAAATGAACTCAAACCGGCTATTGTGTTAGTGCATGGAGATACTTCGACCACATTTGCTGGTGCATTAGCAGGCTTTTACAATAAGATTCCAGTAGGACATGTGGAAGCAGGGCTTCGAACTTATGATAAATATTCCCCGTATCCTGAAGAGATGAATAGAGTTCTTACCGGTTCAATTGCGAAACTTCATTTCGCGCCTACTTGTAAAAGCAGAGAGAATCTTATCAAGGAAAATATTATAGAAGGTATTTATATAACGGGTAATACGGTAATAGATGCTGTAAAGCATACGGTTAAATCTGATTATGTTTTTAAAAATAATCGGCTTAAGGATATCGATTTTTCAGCTGGAAGATATATTCTAATGACAGCTCATAGAAGAGAGAATCTTGGAGAACCCCTTAAAAATATCTGTATGGCTATGAAAGAAATTATTGATGATTTTGATGATGTTAACATCGTATATCCTGTTCATCTAAATCCAATTGTCAGAGAGACAGTCAATTCTATTCTTGGAGATAAAAAGAGAGTTCATCTGATAGATCCTGTTGACGTTGAGGATATGCATAACTTAATGGCTCGATGCTATGCCGTAATAACTGATTCAGGCGGATTGCAAGAAGAGGCACCTTCTCTAGGGAAACCTGTGTTGGTTTTAAGAAAAGAGACAGAGAGACCAGAAGCAGTAAAAGCTGGAACTGTAAAATTGGCTGGGGTTGCTAAAAATGATATTTATAATATGACCAGTGAACTTTTAATTGACTGCAAGACATATGAAAAGATGGCTAAAGCAGTAAATCCCTATGGTGATGGAAGAGCTTCAGAAAGGATAGTTAAAGCTATATTGCATAGTTTTGGTAAAGCTGATAGGCCTGACGATTTTGGATAACTAATATAAGTATTCATATTTATGTATAAAAGAGGTTGATGTATGAATTCAGCAAAAAAGATGGCAAAGACAACTACAATACTTATGGTAATAACTCTTATAAGCAAAGTGTTTGGGTTTGCCCGTGAGACAATAATTGCGAGATACTTTGGTGGAGGGATGGAAGCTGACGCCTATTTTATGGCGGTCAGCATTCCTAATCTTGTTTTTGCAAGCATAGGAGCTAGTATATCTACTACCTTTATCCCACTTTACACACAATTGATGAGCGCAGATGGGAAAAAGGTCGCTAATACATTCGCAAATAATATACTTAATATAATAAGCATTATATGCTGTGTTCTATTAGTCTTGAGTATAATTTTTTCTCCGAATCTTGTAAATCTACTAGCGCCTGGTTTTTCAGGAGAAATATATGATTTGACTGTAAATATTACAAGAATATTATTCATAGGGTCTATGTTTAATATGATTTCGTCAGTTTTTACAGGTATACTACAATCCAATGAAAGTTTTTTGGGGCCTGCCCTAGTAGGTTTCCCATATAATATAGCGATTATATTGGGTTGTATATTTTTTGCAAGGAGTTATGGAGTATATGCATTGGCTATAGCCACTCTCATAGGTACAATAGGGCAGATCATTTTGAAAATGTCTTTTATGAAGGGAAAATATTCTTATGAACCTATAGTTGACTTTAAAGATCCTAACGTTAAAAAATTACTCATACTTGTAATACCTGTACTTATTGGTACTGCCATAAGCCAAATTAATGCAATAGTAGATAAGGCATTGGCATCTAGCTTAGAGCAAGGAAGTATATCAGCCATAAACTATTCGAGTCGGCTTATTGGATTTGTACACGGCATTTTTACAACAACCGTCATAACTGTCATATATCCTTTCTTTTCCCAATTGAGTGCAAAGGAGGATTATGATGATCTAAATGAGTATATATCTGGCTCCATAAATATATTTACTATGATAATGCTACCTATCACAATTATAACAGTACTTTATAGTAGTGATATTGTGAGCATTGTATTTGAACGTGGTGAGTTTGTCAAAAGAGATGTTAAACTGACTGCCTTTTCATTAGTTTTCTTGTCTTTGGGTTTTCTTCCATTTGCAATAAGGCAGGTCTTCAACAGAGCTTTTTATGCATTGCAAGATACTAGGACACCTATGATAAATGGAGTTGTTGCTGTTCTAGTGAATATAGTAGCTGATATTTTGCTTGTCAAACATTTAAAGGTTGGAGGTTTGGGGCTAGCTACATCCCTATCATATTTGGTTTCTGTTATATTCTTTTTGATATCATGGAAACGAACTATGCATTGTAGCATTAATGATATCTTAGATTATAAGGGTATAGGACAACTTGGTATAAGTTCTATAATATTTTTTATTGTTATATGGATATTTAGTAGAAGAGGATTACATTTATTTTTAGCCATATTATTAGGTGTAATTGTATATGTAGCTATGTTATGGCTAATGGGAGTCAAAGAACTTAAAGTGGCTTTTCTATATATATGCAAGAAGTTTTTAAAGGACAAAAATTAAGTTGTTTTACATAACTTGTCTGAATTGGTCTATTAAGATAAGATAATATGTATTATCTATTAGAAAGCCAAATATCAAAATAAAGGTGAAATATTATGTCCTTTTTGAAAAAAATACTTGAATTTTTATCTGTAGAATTTACTGTGATGCTGACTGCAGCGCTACCTGTTATAGAACTTAGGGGAGCAATACCGGTGGGGATATCACTAGGCTTATCCCCAATCCACTCAACTATACTAAGTTTTATAGGTAGTATGATACCTGTGCCTATACTTCTATTTACCATTAGGCCAGTATTTAACTATTTGAAGAAGACAAAATTGTTTAAAGGTATTGTTGCAAAACTAACTAGGCGTTCACTTCGTAAAAGCGACAAGGTACAGAAATATGGGTTTTGGGGTCTTATATTAATTGTTTCGATTCCTCTTCCAGGGACAGGTGTATGGAGTGGAACCTTGATTGCTGCGCTTTTAAATATGCGATTCAAAAGGGCATTCCCGGCTATATTAATCGGGAATTTGCTTGCGGCTATCATTGTTATGACAGTAAGTAATGGGGTTGTAAATGTAATTTCTTAGATATGATTATCAATTGGACTCATAAAATGTTCAAATTTAATACATAAAATTTACTAAAAAGAATTTCAAAATAAAATTTCTATCATTAATATGAAAAAAGATTATATATTTTAAAGAGTAGGTATGAAAAGAATAATTGGAATTGTCTAGGGATGAGGAACTAGAATCGTTATTTTAAAATGCGTTAAACGCTTTTTTCATCCAGAGAAATATGCTATAATGTCTATGGATTCGACAATTTTTTAAAAGAAATTATAAAACTGAGGCAAAAAGTTTAAAAACTTATTTTAAGGAGCAATCCACACGAGTCAAGATACTAATTTTATCAAAACTAGTTTATATAAGATGGGAGATCTATGTTCGGATACATTGCGTTAGAAAAACCAGAACTCAAAATACGTGAATATGAACTTTTTAGGGCATATTATTGTGGTGTATGTAAATCTATAGGAAAAAGATATGGAAATGCAAAGAGGTTTATGCTCAGCTATGATACTACATTTCTTGCACTCTTGTTGTCATCTATTTCCAATGAGAAGCACGATATAAAAATGGAAAGATGTATAGTTCATCCAATACATAAAAGAAATGTTATAAGAGATAGCGATATAGTAGATTATGCTTCGGATATAAACATTATGCTGGCATATTTTAATCTAGATGACAATTGGAAAGATGATAGATCGTTAATGTCTAAGGCAGCAATGCTAGCTTTTAGAACTGATATAGACAAACTGAAGAAGAAGTATCCTGAAAAGTTTCAGGCTACTAAACTTAGGTTAGGGGAACTGTCAGAACTTGAAAGGCAAAGATGCAATTCAATTGACATGGCTGCAGAACCCTTTGCAAAACTTATGGAGGAGCTCTTTATATATGAGCCAGTATGTCAAAATGGGAGTATCAAAGGTATTCTAAAGGGAATTGGCTATAATGTGGGAAAATGGATATATATTTTAGATGCATTTGATGATCTAGAAGAGGATATGGAAAAAGGCAGTTATAATCCATTAATTTGTCAATATGAGTATAACGGCATGGATATAGAAGATTTTAAGGATATGATAAAGGAACCGGTGGAGTTTACCCTCGTATACACATTAAGTCAAATAGCCAAGAAATTTGAGTGTCTTCCAGTACAGAAAAATAAAGGCATTATTGAAAATATTATATATATGGGCATGCTTAGGAAGACAGAAACTATTTTAGGAATAGGAGATTGTGCGAAAGATGAAGAATCCATATGAAGTATTGGAGATAAAAGAAGGAGCTAGTAAGGCAGAGATCAAGAAAGCCTATCTAGCAATGGTGAAAAAATATCATCCAGACCAATATTATGATAATCCTTTGAGCGAACTTGCGGAAGAAAAGCTACGCGAGGCCAATCTGGCATATGAATATCTTATGGGAGAGGGTTTCTTATATGGTCAGGTAAAGGCAAATATAGATAGAGGCAATATAGATGAGGCGGATAGAATACTAGATGGCATGAGCCAGAGTACAGCAGAATGGCATTATCTAAAAGGATTGGTGTCTCTTAAAAGGGGTTGGTATGATGCTGCATATTCATATATGGAAACGGCTGCACAGTTGGACCCTAACACCTCTAAATATGAAGAAGCTTTGAGGATGCTCAAAAATTCTAATACTGACTATAGACAAGCTTCCGCTTCTAAGGGAGCTACCAAAGATTCAGAGCTCTGTGAATTCTGTACGTTTATGTTTTTGGCAGATTGTTGTTGTGAATTTACAGGAGAGATATGTAGATCTTGTTAATTTCAAAGGTGCTATATAGGGAAAGGAACCGATAAGCTATGGGAGGGAATAAAAAAGGAGACACTAAAGATATAGCTCTTGGTGGGATATTGATTGCATTGACAATAATTACACTATATGCAAAGACAGTTATACCAACTGCTAAATTGTCTCTATACGCTCTGAGTTCATTTTTTGTGTCTATTATAGTGATTGAATCAGGTATAGGAATGGGCTGGACTTTTTACGTAGCAACTTCATGCATATCCTTTTTTCTTATTCCTGATACAATAGGGCTCATACCTTATTTTATTTTCTTCGGGAACTACGGAATTATAAAGTGCTATATTGAGAGACTGGATAGATTGGTAATAGAATACATTTTAAAAATTATATATTTTAACCTTAGTATGGGATTGGGATATTTTCTGTTAAACAGGTTTGCCAACATAGAGTCAATTCCTAAAAATCCGATGGTATTATTGATAATATTAGGATTGCAAGTTGTCTTTATAGTATATGATTATATATATACTCTTTTGATTGGATACTATAGGCGAAGAATAAAAAAACTAGTAGAGAAAAGATGACCTATGTAGAAGTTATGCAAACTCTAGAAATGCAGATGAAAACGTGGCTATAATCTGTGGAAAATCCAATCCCGTAAATACAAAGCCCCTAAACTGAAGTTTAGGGGCTTTGTATTTAGGAAGGAGAATTTCCGAATAAGTAGATATTACACATTTTTAAAGTTAACAGTTGTATTTTATTCAGCGGCCTCTGCATCTTTTTTAGTCTTATGAACTGTACCATGTGGATGCTCAGGTGGTGCATAGATAGAATATAGCTTGAGAGGTTGATATCCTATGTTGATTAGATTATGCCATTTTCCTGCAGGTATAAAGACTGCAAAATCATCATAGACTACTGCTTGGAAATCCAAATTATCTTTACTGTCACCCATTTTAATAAGTCCTTGGCCTTCTTCTATACGTACGAATTGGTCAGTGTCAGGATGAACTTCTAAGCCAACGTCTTCTCCAACATTGATACTCATCAAGGTAAGTTGCAAATGGTTCCCTGTCCATAGAGCTGTTCGAAAAGTATTATTTTGTATTGTAGCATCCTCAATGTCAACTACAAAAGGTTCTGGGCCATAATCTTTAAATGTAATAGATTCTCTCCAAAAGTTTGGGTTATACATTGGTGTGTTATCATAATAAGGGCATGGATATGGTTCATAATAATAGTACATATTTGTTCATTCCTTTCATGGTGTTCTATAATAGAATATGCTATATGGTTAGATAGAGTGTCTAAATTTTCAAGTTTCTATTATTCTGATTACTATGATACAGAATATGGTGCTTATTGGCTCTAAAGTAATGACGATGAGGATTATGAGGGTTTTACAGGGATTGGAAGTATTCAAAAATGTCATTGACAGAAAAAGGTGAATATAGTAAAATTATTATGTACAATAGGTTGTTAGCCTACCTATTATTATGAGGATATCAAATATATTTGTAGAATAAAAATACTATAAGAAAATATGTGGTAAAAAATATTGGCATTTGTGGCTACGGTTACATTTTTAATAAAA
>CALKWW010000095.1 GCA_938003945.1 uncultured Bacillota bacterium
AGCACATATGAAAGCACAACAGATGGTTCATATCAAGGAACAACCTATATGCATAGATATTTAAGCGATGTCGTTAACAAATATACACCAATGAAAAAGTAATTTAGGTATTTATATGTAGGAAAGGGGTTATAAATGATGAGCAATAACAAGTATGCAAGTATAACTTTATTGATGATCATATCTGTCCTAGCTTTCTCATTGATGGCTTGCCAACAGTCGTCGAAAGATTCTAATGCTAAGACAGATTCTCAACTTGATAATATGACAGCAGAGTTTTTAGAGAAATATTCAGACTATTTTGATGATAAATGGGTACCTAGTCAAATATTAAATTATATAGAAGAGGAAGAATTCGCAATTGCAGATGGGAAATTTGCAATTGAGGATTTTGAAAATCGTATCATGGGATTTATTCGGAAAGTGGGAAAGGATACGATTAAGGTAGATGAAATTGAATGGATATTAGATGAAAAGGAGCCCAATGGTTTTCGCATCGAAAATGACAGTGGCGATATTGTAGAATACAAATTAGACGATGATTGTAGAATATGGTTACTAGTTGATTCAGCTACGATGTATCAGATCTCTTTGCCAGATTTAAAAAAGTATTTTAAGAAACATGATTATGAAAGTAAAGTCTGGCATTTTTCAGTAGAAGATGACAAGATAGTGTATATAGTAGAACAGTATATACCGTGACCTTATATAAAATTCTCCTGCATCATCTAATAAAAAGATGATATAATAAGACATAGTAAAATCCAAGCAGGAGAGGAGATAGATGGTAAATTGTCAAACAATATATTGCCTAAGAGAGACGAAATAGACAATAAATTTAAGTGGAGACTAGAAGATATCTATCCTACTGAGGATAAATGGGAAGAGGACTATAAGGCGGCAAAGTCCTTAATATCTGAGATAGAGAGCTATAGGGGTAAACTTAGTTTAGGTGCCCATGAGCTTTTAGAGGCGCTGGACCACTACTATGAAACCCAGCGTATACTAGAGAGACTATTTGTCTATGCTCGAATGAGAAAGGATGAGGATAACTCAAACTCTAAATATCAAGCCCTCAGTGATAGAGCCCAGACATTACTAGTGGAGTTTGGCAGTGCGTCTTCTTATATGGTGCCAGAGATAATAGCTATAGACGAGGAAGTACTCAAGGGATGGGCCCGAGAAGATAATAGGTTTGACGTATATAGACAGTTTTTGGATGAAATACTTAGGGAAAAAGATCATGTGCTCTCACCTGAGGAAGAACAGATACTTGCCATGGCAGGGGAGGTATGTGATGCGCCGGCGCAGATTTTCTCTATGATAAACGATGCAGATATGAAGTTCCCTCATATAGAGAATGAAGATGGAGAAGAGGTGGAGTTAACCAAAGGTAGATATATAGCCTTTTTAGAGAGCAGAGATAGAAGGGTAAGGGAAGATGCCTTTAAGGCGCTATATAGTACTTATGAAAGGCAGAAAAACACCCTAGCTACCACATTTGTATCTAGCCTCAAGAAAGACAATTTTATATCCAGTACCAGAAGATATAATTCAAGCCTTGAGGCGGCACTATCGGGCGACAATGTGAAGGTAGAGGTATATGACAACTTAATAGAGACAGTGGAGGATAATCTAGACTCCATGTATAAGTATTTAGACCTTAGAAAGCGTGCACTAGGGCTAGATGAGCTACACATGTATGATATATATGTACCTTTCGTAGAGGATGTAGACATGAAAATTCCCTATGAAGAGGCTAAAGACATGGTTACAAAGGCCCTAGAGCCACTAGGAGATCACTATATATGGATCTTAAAAGGGGGTTTTGAATCTGGGTGGATAGACACATATGACAATATAGGAAAGACCAGCGGTGCATATTCTTGGGGATGTTATGACGCACATCCC
>CALKWW010000096.1 GCA_938003945.1 uncultured Bacillota bacterium
ATACTTAGGATAATAGGTGGATTTGAGCAACCCACCACAGGAAAGATCTTCTTTGAGGATAAAGATATAACGGATATACCTCCCTATAGGCGGAAAGTTAACACTGTATTCCAGCGTTACTCTCTATTTCCCCATATGGATGTATTTGACAATATAGCATTTGGACTCACTATAAAAAAAATTGACAAGGATACAATAGAGAAAAGAGTAAAAACCATGCTAGAGCTTGTAAATCTATCTGGCTTTGAAAATCGTTCTATAGATTCACTTAGCGGTGGGCAACAGCAAAGAGTGGCAATTGCCAGAGCGCTGATAAATGAACCTGATGTACTACTTCTAGATGAACCACTTGCTGCTCTAGATCTAAAACTCAGAAAAGAGATGCAAGTAGAGTTAAAGAATATGCAAAAGAGACTTGGGATAACTTTTGTATATGTAACCCACGATCAGGAAGAGGCACTCACAATGTCTGACACTGTAGTTGTTATGAACGAGGGGGTAATACAGCAAATAGGTTCGCCAGAAGATATATACAATGAACCTAATAATGTATTCGTAGCCGATTTTATAGGTGCAAGCAATATAATTGATGGAGTTATGATAAGAGATTATCTGGTAGAATTCGGTGGAAGAGAGTTTGAATGTGTAGATAAGGGCTTTGGAGAAAATAGAGCCATCGACGTTGTAGTAAGGCCTGAAGATGTGAAGATCGTAGACAGAGAAGATGGAATGCTAGTAGGCAAAGTCACATCAGTCACATTTAAGGGCGTACACTATGAAATTTTAGTAGAGAGCAAAGGCTATACGTGGATGGTACACACCACTTTGATAGAAGAGGTTGGAAAAGACGTAGGGCTCAATATCTTTCCAGATGATATACACATAATGGAAAAGGAGGTTGAGCAATATGGATAAAAAAAGCTTTATCGCCTATCCTTATGTAGTTTGGATGGTCCTCTTCATAATCGTCCCTATTCTTTTGGTATTCTATTATGGATTTACTGTAGAGACTAGCGCCGGCGTCCAATTCTCTCTAGAGAATTTCAAACGTTTTTTCGAGCCTGTATACTTAGTTGTGCTCCTACGATCCTTTGGCCTAGCTGCCATAAGCACCATTATATGTCTACTACTAGGCTATCCACTGGCCATGATACTTGCAGGTAAAGACTTTAAAAGAAAAAATGTAATGTTACTTCTACTCATGGTACCAATGTGGATGAACTTTCTGCTTAGGACATATGCATGGCTCACACTCCTAGAGAAGAAGGGTATTATAAACAATTTTCTCTCTATGCTAAATCTGCCTACTATAAACATAATCTATACCACTAAGGCAGTAGTCCTTGGCATGGTCTACAACTTTCTACCATTTATGGTACTACCCATATATACGGTACTGAGCAAGATAGACAAAAGCGTAATAGAGGCCGCAGAAGATCTAGGTGCCAATTCCCTGACTACTTTTAAGAAGGTCATATTTCCACTTAGTCTACCTGGCGTTATATCAGGTATTACAATGGTATTCATGCCCGCTGTCACTACCTTTATAATATCTAGACTACTAGGTGGAGGACATTATAAATTAATAGGTAACTTAATCGAGCAGCAGTTTTTAAGTGTCTATGACTGGAATTTTGGATCTGCCATATCCATAATAATGATGATAATAATACTCATAAGTATGGCAGTACTGTCTAAATACGAGCAAATACGGGAAGGAGGAGGGCTTTTATGAGAAATTTCTTAAAGAGATTCTATGTGTTTTTAATATTCCTATTTTTATATGCCCCTATATTTGTGCTCATGGCCTACTCCTTCAATAGTTCCCGTTCAAGAGGTACATGGGGAGGCTTTACTCTAAAATGGTATAGAGAATTGTTTAGAGATAGAGAGATCATGATCTCTCTTAAATATACTATAATAATTGCCGTACTAGCTGCCATAATAGCTACTATTCTAGGCACTGCTGCAGCAATTGGAATATCTAGTATGAGAAAATTTCCTAGAAGCTTGGTTATGAACATTAGTTATTTGCCAGTTTTAAATCCGGATATAATAACAGGAGTATCACTTATGATATTATTTATATTTTCCAATATGAACTTCGGGTTTACAACTATGCTCATTGCTCATATAACTTTCAATACACCCTATGTTATATTGTCGGTTATGCCAAAGATAAAGCAGCTCGATGCCAATATATATGAGGCTGCGTTAGACCTAGGTGCCACGCCATCATATGCATTTTGGAAGGTCATACTTCCTCAGATTATGCCGGGCATTGTGACAGGTTGTATATTGGCATTTACGCTGTCCATAGACGACTTTGTCATAAGTTTTTTCACAACAGGCGTAGGGGTACCAAACCTGTCCATAACAGTGTTTTCCATGGCAAGGCGGGGAGTAAATCCTAAGATAAATGCACTATCTACATTGATGTTTTTAAGCGTACTGGCATTGCTTATAGTAGTCAATCTCAGAATGTCTAGGGATATAAAAGCTAAAAGGGAAAAGGAGAGTGTTTCCATATGAAGAAGAAGGTTATGACTATTGCAGTTTTTATATTTGTGGTATTTGCCTCATTGTTTACTGGATGTGGCGACAGTACAGATAAAGTCACACTAAATGTATATAATTGGGGCGACTATATAGATGAAGAAGTCATCCGAGACTTTGAAAAGACATACAATATAAGAGTAAACTACGACACTTTCGCTACAAATGAAGAGATGTATGTGAAGGTAAAATCCGGTAGTAGTAAATATGACGTGCTCTTCCCATCGGATTATATGATAGAACGTATGATAGAGGAAGATCTACTCCATAAGATAAACTTAGACAATATACCTAATTATAAGTATATAGAGCCCCACTTTAAAAACCTAGATTTTGATCCAAATAATGAATATTCTGTTCCTTATTTTTGGGGCACCATGGGCATTCTCTACAATAAAACTATGGTAGATGAGCCCATAAACAGCTGGACCGTGCTGTGGGATGAAAAATATGAAGATAATATATTTATGCTAGACAGTCAAAGGGATTCAATTGGCATAACTTTAAAGATGTTAGGTTATTCACTAAATACAGTAAATGAAAAGGAGCTTGAAGAGGCAAAAGAGGCTCTAATAGAGCAACGCCCTCTTGTTCTCGCCTATGTCATAGATGAGGTAATGGATAAGATGATAGCAGATGAAGCTGCACTAGCCGTTGTATGGTCGGGAGATGCAACAGCTGCAATGAGAGAAAATGATGACCTAGACTATGTAATACCTAAGGAAGGTTCTAACTTGTGGTTTGATTCAATGGTAATCCCCAAAAATAGTACTCATAAAGAAGAGGCAGAGCTATTTATAAACTACATGTGCGAAACTGATGTAGCCTTTAAGAATGCCGACTATGTAGGGTACTCTACACCCCATATAGAAGCACGTAAGAGACTAGAGCCTGAAATAAGGGATAGTGTGGTTGCATACCCAAATCTTGAAGATCTGACCGACTGTGAAATATTCCACCATCTCGGTGAAGATCTTAAACTCTACGATAGAGCTTGGACAGATATTACAGCTAGATAAAAATAAAAACAGGATTGGACGAGAACTTTGCTCTAGCCAAATCCTGTTTTTGTTTCTAACCCTTTATAACAGCAACAGTCTTAAGTCGCTTAATAGGCTCTACCAAATCACGCTGCTGACTCATTACAAACTCTATATCTTTATATGCTTCCCTATATTCCTCTGCTACATCTCTAAGTCTTGTCTTACCAAGAATGACACCTTGCTTCTCTAGATCTTTTACCACATGATCCACTGGATACTCTCGTTTTGCCTGTCTTCTAGATAGCTCCCTACCAGCTCCATGAGAACAAGATTTAAAGCTCTCAGGGTTACCTAGTCCTCTAACTATATAGGAATAGCTACCCATGGCACCGGGTATTATACCTAGTACATCCTTTTCGGCATAAATAGCGCCTTTTCTATGGACCCACACATCCTTTCCATAGTGGTTCTCATAAGCTGCATAGTTGTGATGGGCGTTTATCTCATCACCAAACTCTATGCCTCTTATGTTTTTATATAATACATCCTTTACTACATACATCATCTGGCTTCTATTTTCCTTGGCAAACTCTAGGGCTAGGTTCATCCACATTATATACTCTTTTCCCTCTGGCCTATCAGTTGGAAGATATGCCAGGTCATAGTGCCTTGGTACAATATTGCCCCATTTCTTATTCAGCCCCTTGGCCACTGAATTATAGTAGTTGGCAATCTTAAATCCAAAGTTACGGCTTCCACTATGCACCATAATACCAAGCATGCCATTGTCATCTTCTTGTAGTTCTATAAAGTGATTTCCACCACCGAGGGTACCTATTTGCCTATACCCTCTTTCTATCTCAGCATATAACTCCCTATTTTTTTTAAATCTCTTATCTATTGACGCTCTATCTAAAATATCACACTTTTGCTTGTTCTTGTGATGATCAAATCCAGTAGGTACTCTGTTCATAATATGTGTGATAATCTTTTCATACTGTGATTTAGATATGCTATCAGCTCTTATGTTGGTATCTACAAAGGCAATGCCACAGCCTATGTCTACGCCAACTGCATTTGGAATTATGACGTCTTCAGTTCCAATTACGCCACCAATGGGCATCCCATATCCACTATGTGTATCGGGCATGAGGGCCACCCATTTATAGACAAAAGGCAAATTAGAAAGATTCAATGCCTGCTCTAGACACTGCTCTTCTAGTTGATCTCTGCTCTCTAACCACACCTTTATGGGCACACGCTGTTTGTCCTTATCATAGATGGTAAACATTTGATCCCTCCATATATATCCTATCTATATTATAGGATAAAAGAGGATATTGTCAAAAATAACATCTCAAATAGCATACATTTAGCTTTTCTCTGTATAGATCTCTATGCCATTATCATTTAGCAATTCACAAGTTATACCATTTCCCTCTATGAGTTTACCTGTAAAAGTACCATCGTAGATCTGACCACAACCACATGAGGGGCTCTTTGATTTTAATATGGCAGCTTTAGCACCTACTACTTTAGCAATATACAGTGTCTTTTTTGCCCCTTCCACAAAATTTTCCGTCACATCTTCGCCCTCTTTATTGATGACTCTTTTTATATCTCCATCAAAAACTATCTCACAGGGCACTCTGGGTATAGGTAATCCTCCTAATACCTCTGGACACAGTGGGATTGCCTTTCCCTCTTCTACTAGACGATAGACAAAATCATCTCTATTACATCTACCGTCATATCTGCATTTTATACCTGCTAAACAGGCGCTTACTATATACATATATATCTCCTCTTAATGTATCTCAATAGATATTTACACCTACGATCTACTTGCAGTAGATTCTACCAATCTTTTTATACCGTCTAATGCCTGTGTAGACAGATGGTGCTCTACTCTACAAGCATTATCTTGTGCTTCTTCTTCGTCTAAATCTAATATCTCATGAAAAAAGGTATAGAGTAGTTGATGTCTAGCATATATTGTCTTTGCTACCTCTTCTCCTTTTTGTGTAAGCTCAATATATCCATACTTTTCTTGGTTTACTAAACCCTTTTGCGACAAAGAACGAACAGCAGAGACAACCGATGGCATAGTAACGTCAAGGAGATTTGAGACATCTTTGACACGTACTACATCATTTTTGAGACCAATGACGTAAAATGCCTCCAGATAGTCTTCCTCTGATTGGGTATATACTGTCATATTATCGCTCCTTTATTTTTTAGGTCCATATCTTATTATACCCTATATATGTCCTTTGTCACAAAAATTGGCCCTCATATAGATAATATGCCCATATCCTAGCATAAAGGGGATCATTGCTGTCCCCTATAACCCTATCTTTTTGAAAACTGAATCTAAAAGAACAGCTAGACGGGGCATATATCCACTGTCTTCCAAGAGTGCTAATACAATATAAAAAGATACAACATAGGGAAATATCAGTGTCAAAGGCCATTCTATACTCTTTCTCTATGTTTGAAGTATCTCTATCAATATCAGTAACATATAGATCACCCATCTGAGCTAGATACATGGCAGTATATGGCACAGAGCCTGCTCCAATTTGTAGCACATGCATTTTAGGTTGAGTCTCTGCCAGTTGAATCTCCTTTTGAACAATCTTTTTATATGGATACATATATAATCGTGACAATGGAAGGATCTTAGATACAAGGCTTTCAAATGTTTGAACTGTTTTACAAATTATACTACTCATTAAACCTCCCCATCTTAGCTCGTGCTAATTTTGTTAGTCCCGTCTAATATCATAAGTTTGTATAGACTAATTGATGGGATTTCGTATATTTGTTACAAAAGTTCAGAAAAATCCCTTATATACATATCTGCCTTTCGTTTTATATCTTCCATTTGATGCTCTGCATACTCATCATATACCCCTATAACTTTCATGCCTGCTTTTTTAGCGCTCAATACAGCCATATATATATCCTCAAATACTGCACATTCATGGGGGCTAATGCCCAACTGTTCACAAGTTCTAATATATATATAGGGAGAGCTCTTATCCTTTTTTATCTCATCTACTGTAGATATAATTTCAAAGTAATGATATATATTGTTGTTCTTTAATACCGCATCTGTATGTCTTCTGCTTGAGGCAGTAGCAAGACCTATCTTCACACCACCATCTTTTAATTTCTGAAGATAGTCCATAGCCCCTGGCTTTAGACCTATGGTGTTAGCATAGTGATAATAGGCCATTTCATCCCACTCAGCCATTATCTCATTCACTTCTTCTTTCAAATTAAAACGCCGTTTGAAATACACTGCTACTTCCTCAAAGGACATATGCCCTATCTCTCTAGCAAGATCCTTTGGCATTTCAATTCCCCTCTTTTTTAAAAACTCTACATCTATCTCTTCCCAGATTCCCATAGAGTCTATAAGAGTTCCATCCATGTCAAATATGGCACCTTTTATTCCCTTGATCCTCATCACCCCCACAACATATCTCTACTATTTCAAAGCATTAAATTTCTCTAGTAATCCTCTAGCAG
>CALKWW010000097.1 GCA_938003945.1 uncultured Bacillota bacterium
GATGCCATCCATATTTCTGTTAGAGGAGATCTGTCTAGTCAGTCATGTTGCCTATTTTTAATGATTAGGTAAAGGAAGTCTGAAAGATGTTTTAGATTGGAGACACTATATATGATTTTATTATTTATAGTTGAATATCAGCAAAACTTTATATTTAATTGGGGTATTTTGTTTAAAATAAGAGAAGTAGAGCACTTAAAGTACGGCGAATTTGTCTGAGAATGTATAAATGTGTAAAAAACACTGTAAATATTGTAATATATTTGTAAAACTATGTGGCAATAAATTATGTATATGTTATAATATTAGCGTGGATAATTATTTTTGGAAACAATTTATATAATAGATTATATATCTTTTTGTATTAACAAAATGGGAGGTGAAGTTCCTTTTCTCTAGAAGAGGAACAGGCGATTGGAGAAATTATTGATTCGAGGTGGAAATAGATTAACTGGTACTGTAAAAGTTAGTGGAGCTAAAAATGCTGCAGTGGCAATATTGCCAGCTGCATTGTTGACAGATGAAACTTGTGTAATAGAGAACTTACCATATATTAATGATGTTACTGTGCTTGCAGAGATCTTATCTGAATTAGGAGCTAAGGTAGCCTTAGATCCTGTTGGGCGCATTATTATAGAACCGTATTATGTGAATAAATATAAGGCAGATTATAAAATGGTGAAGCGGATGAGGGCTTCATATTACCTCTTAGGTGCTCTTTTAGGGAGGTTTGGTCGGGCGGAGATAGCCTTCCCCGGTGGTTGTGAAATAGGTGTACGTCCCATAGATCAGCATATAAAAGGCTTTGAGGCATTAGGCGCTAATATCAATATAGAAAAAGGAGTTATATATGCTGAGGCAGACAAATTGGTTGGCACCGAAATTTATTTAGATGTGGTTAGCGTTGGCGCTACTATAAATATAATGTTGGCAGCAGTTAGAGCAGAAGGCATCACCACCATAGTAAATGCTGCAAAGGAGCCCCATGTAGTGGATGTAGCTAATTTTTTAAATAATATGGGTTCCAATATAAAGGGTGCAGGTACTGATGTAATAAAAATAAAAGGTGTAGAAAAACTGCATGGTTGCAATTACACTATAATCCCCGATCAGATAGAGGCAGGGACGTTTATGATTGCAGCTGCTGCAACTGGTGGTGATGTAACTGTAGATAAGGTGATTCCCAAACACTTAGAGGCAGTGACTGCCAAACTTCTTGAGACAGGCATGAAAGTAGTAGAAGGGGACGATTATGTACGGGTGATTGGAATGGGTCTACCTAGGTGTGTCAATCTAAAGACACTTCCCTATCCTGGGTTCCCTACCGATTTGCAACAACCTATGACCGTTTTTTTGAGTGTAGCGGATGGCACCAGTATAATAACGGAAAATGTATGGGAATCGCGATATAAGCATGTGGCAGAGCTAAGGAAGATGGGGGCTAATATAAAGACAGAAGATAGAATTGCAATAATACAGGGGGTCGAAAGCCTGACTGGTGCATCAGTTAGTGCAACTGATCTTAGGGCCGGTGCTGCCCTCATAATAGCTGGGCTTATGGCAGAGGGCTTAACACAGGTAGATAATTTGGAACATATAGATAGAGGTTATGAACGGATTGAACAGAAATTTATAAAGCTAGGCGCCGACATTGAGCGTGCTACGGTGGATGAAGATGGTAATATAACTGGATCGTCATTAGTTGTATAAGAATTTTGTTTATTTACTGGAATTTGATAATAGACTAAAGGATGCATTTGTATGTATATAAAACTATGTTCTCTATTTAGTGGTAGTAGTGGTAACTCCACATACATAGGAACTGACAAAACTCATATATTGGTGGATAGTGGTTTAAGTGGTGTCAAGGTAAAGAAGGCTCTTAAATGCGTAGGAGTGGAGCCATCAGATTTAGATGCAATTGTGATAACCCATGAGCATACCGATCATGTACAGAGTGCTGGTGTTCTATCTAGGGAACTTGATATACCCATATATGCAAATGAAAAGACATGGGAGGCTATGGATGGGAAAATTGGGGATATATCTTTTAAGAATATAAGGCTCTTTTATAATGATATGGATTTTTATATAAAGGATTTAAATATTGTACCTTTTTCAATACCACACGATGCTGCTGATCCAGTTGGATTTTGTCTCTATTATGGAAATAAAAAGATAAGTATTGCTACAGATTTAGGATATACTAATAATAAAATACGAAATCAAATAAGAGATTCTAATGTAGTGATACTAGAGGCAAATCACGATGTGGATATGTTGAATTCTGGCCCTTATCCTAGAGCATTAAAACAAAGGATAATGGGCAGAAAGGGTCATTTATCGAATATAGATGCAGGTAAGGTGGCAGTTGATTTGGTAGAGGGAGGAGTAACCCATATTCTCCTTGCCCATCTTAGTAAGCAAAATAATTTCCCAAAGCTTGCATATGAGACAGTTACCCATACACTTGGGTTACAGGATATAAAAGTAGGGCGGGATATAATGTTAGATATGACCCATAGAGATAGGGCAGGTAATATGTATCACATAGACATATAGATCTCTTTGAAGGGGTGTTATATGTCAAAGCGACGTATGAGTTGGTTTGCCACTATATATATACTATTATCGTTATTATCATGTAACTATTATAGACCACCTAATGTGCCATATAATAAGTTGCTATATGAAGGGCAGCCCGAGCAGATATCAGAACAGAGTACAGATGCGCATAGAATTGCCGGCGCTGCTCAGAGGGTCATTCCGTCGGTGGTGGGTATATCCACTGTTAGAACTATTAGGGAAACACCGTTTGAGGAGGCAACCACTCTAGAAGGTGTAGGCTCAGGAGTAATAGTCCATAGCGATGGATATATTCTTACAAATGATCATGTTGTAGATGGTAGTACTAGTAATATAACAGTGACTTTCAAGGATGGTTCGGAGCTAAAAGGACAAGTACTATGGTCTGATCCTACCTTAGATCTAGCAGTTGTAAAGGTAGATGGTGAGAATTTACCAGCAGTGGAGTTAGGGGATAGTGAGAATTTATTGGTAGGGGAGCCGGCCATTGCCATAGGCACACCACTAGGTCTCCAGTTTCAGCATACTGTTACATCAGGTATTATAAGTGCATTGAATCGTACAGTGGAGATCCCCACAGAGCGCGGACAGAATGTCATGGAGGATTTAATTCAGACTGATGCATCTATCAATCCAGGAAATAGTGGAGGTCCACTTATAAATATAGCTGGAGAAGTGGTGGGCATAAATACAGTGAAAGTAACTTCTGCTGAAGGGATAGGCTTTGCAATTCCCATAGATGTGGCTAAACCTATAATAGGTCATTTTATAGAAGAGGGTTTTTTTGTAACTCCTTATATGGGTGTGATAGGGTTCGATAGAGAGACAGCTAAATTTTATAAAAAGACTGGAGTCTTGGAAGAGGGAGTATATGTAATATATATAGATGATAATGGCCCTGCCTACAAGGGAGAAATACGAACAGGCGATATTATAACAAAAATAGGAGATGCTAAAATTTCTAATATGCTAGATCTTAGAAAGGTGATATATTCATATAAGGTAGGCGATAGGATCCCCATAGAAGTGTTTAGGGAAGGTAGAGCTTATAATTTCCACATAATTTTGGATGAAAAACCCATATAAGTCTTTGGATCTAATTCAAGGGCTTTTTTTATGTTCGGATTTACGATATAATAAGAAAAACGACTAACTTGTGGAAATGGAGGAAAAATATATTGATTAATAATGATGATAGTATGGATAAGGCTAATTGGCCGACGGTATTCGAAAGTAATCTTTTATATTTAATAGTGCTCGTTTTGATGGTAGTCAGTAGTTTAGTCTTTGGTGTTCAAGATATTGCTGATCTAAATGTAAGAGAATTTTATTTTAGGACATTTGTACTTGAGGTGGCCGTGATAGGGTTACCACCACTTCTATATCTCCTCTATAAGAGAGCAGATGTCTCAAAGGTAATAAGGCTCAATCGAATAAAGGTTAAAGAGATATTTCTAGTGATATGTATGGCTGTATTTGGCTATGGAATTATAATATTTATAAACTATATTTGGATATGGCTTATATCTCACATAGGAGAGCCTATTGCCCAGCCAAGTATTCCCATTGGAACAGGGGAACATTATTTAGTAGCCCTCATATGTATAGCAGTGGTGCCGGCATTAGTTGAGGAATTCATGTTTCGTGGCGTTATACTGAGGGGCTATGAGAGAATGGGAAGAAAGGTAGGGGTAATAATGAGTGGTATTTTATTTGCCCTTCTTCACATGAGTTTGGTAAATCTCCCTGCCATAATACTCCTTGGCATAATGATAAGTTACATAGTTCAGCTATCTGATTCCATAATAACAGGTATGATATATCATTTTACTAATAATGCCATTGCAGTAACTTTGTTATATGCATCAAATAATATATATTCATCTCTTGAAGATATTCAGCCCAAAGTGCCCGAAAACATAGATCCTGCATTGGTTGGAGACGTGACTAATATGCCTGTGGAGACTTTTTTATCAGTTATTATAGGTCTCGGTATAATTATGCTGTTTTCGCTTGCAATGTTTGTGTTGTGCTTTAGGGCATTTAAGCGGTCTACTCAGGAGAGGACTTTAAAGGGACGTGAGGAGATAGCTAGTACATTTTATAAAGCAAGGCCAGCAGAGATGGCACCTGCAATTATTGCCCTGGTGATAATTGTTATTTTTCTTGCATTAGAGGTGTTTGCAATGATTGCTATAGGATAGAGGTGTAGATTTGAACATAAGAATAGTTGCAGTAGGGAAAATAAAAGATATATATATTTTAAAAGGAATAGAGGAATTCGAAAAGAGACTTTCAAGGTATTGTAAACTAGAGATTATACAAGTGCGTGATGAGAAGGCGCCGGAGAATTTATCTACCAGGCAAAAACAAGCGGTCAAAGAACTTGAGGCAGATAGGATATTAAAAAACATAAAGGAAGGCTCATATGTGATAGCTCTAGCTATTGACGGAAAGAGTTTTACTTCTGAAGAGTTTGCAAAAAAACTTGAGATGTTGGCAGTTGGTGGACATAGCAATATAAGCTTTGTAATAGGTGGTTCGTTAGGTCTTCATGATAAAGTGCTGAAGAGGGCAGATATACAACTGTCCTTTTCAGCCTTTACTTTTCCTCATCAACTTATGAGATTAATACTTCTAGAGCAGATATATAGGGGATACAGGATAATAAATGGTGAACCATATCATAAGTAGGACAAGCTATGGGTTATAGGATGATATTTAGCCTATTAGAAACCATTTTTATAAATCGCTATCTAAACGATATAATATCTATATTATTCAATATATTGACAATTTATATTTTAGGAGGTGCAAGATGTTTTTTAATACAACTGATTTGAAAAACCAAGAAATTTATTTACATTTATATAAAACTGCTAATGAAAATATAGAAAAGGGATATGTCCCTGCATATTATTTTAAAATTATGAGAAGTATAGATGATATTGAAATAGGACAGTGCGATTTGAGGATTGGCTACAATGATAATACAAAATATGGTGGAAATATAGGATATGAAATTTATGAACCTTTCAGGGGAAATCATTATGCAGGGGAGGCCTGTAAATTGTTATTTTTGTTAGCAAAGAAACATAAAATGAAAGAGATTATTATTACATGTTCACCAGAAAATATTGCATCTAGAAAGACCTGTGAATACTGTGGAGCTGAATTAGTTGGTATTATTGATGTGCCAGAGTGGCATGAGCTTTATAAAAGTGGGCAAAAGAAAACTTGTCAATATATTGTAAGATTAGATAAATAATAATTATAA
>CALKWW010000098.1 GCA_938003945.1 uncultured Bacillota bacterium
TACAAAAGGAGGGTATAAATGCAGTAATATTGGAAGGTGACCGCATTCTACAGGGTACTACAGGGCATACGACAGCGAAGATCACATCGCAGCACGATCTTATTTATAGTAAAATTAAAAGTAAAATAGGATCTGAAATCGCCAAACAATATGCCGACGCTAATGAATCAGCCATTCGAGAGATAAAAAAGGTTATCCAAGATAACAATATAGAATGTGATTTCCTACCCCAGTCCGCATTCATATATACGCAGGAAGAGAAAAATGTGCAGAAGATAAGTGATGAGGTTAAGACAGCGTCGAATCTGGGTATAGCAGCTGCTTATGTTGAAGATATACCTTTCGATCTACCCATAAAAGCTGCAATACGATTTGACAATCAGGCCCAATTCCATCCGCGTAAATATTTATTGGCCTTGACAGATCTCATCACTAATAACGGTGTCCAAATATTTGAAAGAAGTAGAGCCATAGATATTGAAGAAGATAGCAATTATATAATTACTACAGAACAAGGCAAAAGAGTCACTGCCAATAAAGTGATAATAGCCTCCCACTATCCTTTCTACAATAAACATGGGGCATACTACTCGAGAATTTATTCTGAAAGATCTTATGTTGTAGCTATTAGGGCAAAGGAAAGTTATCCCGGTGGCATGTATATAAATGCCGACGAGCCAGCACGCTCGATGAGAAATCAACCTACCGAAGATGGTGAGATAATCTTAATAGGTGGTGATCATCACAAGACTGGGCAAGGCAAAAATACGACTAAGCACTATGAGGCACTGGTGGACTTTGCCAATAGGATTTTTACTGTGGAGGATATACCATTTAGATGGTCTACTCAAGACTGTATGACTCTAGATGATCTACCTTATGTGGGTCAATTTACTTCTAATACCCCAAATCTGTATGTAGCCACAGGCTTTAAAAAATGGGGCATGACAAATAGTATGGCATCTGCCATGATCTTAAGAGATTTAATAGTCCATGGAAAAAGTCCATGGCAGGATGCATATAATCCATCCCGCCAGACCATTCTCCCATCGGCCAAGAATTTCATAGTAGAAAATCTAAATGTTGCAGAACAGCTTATAGACGGTAAACTCTCTCAATTGCCTGAAGATGTAAATGTTGAGCCGAGAGAGGCAAAAGTCATCAAGATAGATGGAGAGAGGATTGGAGCATATAGAGATGAAGAAGGTACTCTCCATTTAGTAGATACAACATGCACACATATGGGCTGCGAATTAAACTGGAACGCCGCTGAGAGGTCTTGGGACTGCCCATGCCATGGCTCACGATTTTCATACGAGGGTAAAGTAATCTCCGGTCCTGCAGTAAAGCCCCTTGAGTTTAGTAATGATGTAAATACCCTCATTAGGGTACTTAAAGAGGACTATTAGATCTCTATTCGTCTTCCATCTTCAGCCTCATAAAGTCCATATATTGATTCCAGTCGTACCTACTAAAGTAGTGATGACCTGATCGAATATGGTAGCCAATATTCCCAGAGTGTAGACTTGTGCCAGGTGTAGGATACTTATCCGGGGTTATAAGTCCTTCATAGCCTAAGAGTTCATATACTTCGCTTGCTACTACACAAGATAGGAACTCAGACCTGGGATCGGCTCCCTGATCTAGCTCTGCACTTCCTACGCAGATATGCCTTGGAGCTATTGCTGCAAGTAAATAGTGTTGATCATAGGGCATATCAATATCTTCACGTCCTGTATAGCCTTTAAAGTTCTCGCAAAACCAATCCCAGCTTCCCGCTCTTAAGAAGTCAGAGACACGCTCCCCTGTGGAGTGTTTTGCAATAGCTGCGCCGCCTATCCCAGAGTTATTGGAGATAGCCATAAAAAAGCGTTCATCTTGAGCGGCGCACCAAAGCGCGGTCTTTCCAAGCCTAGAATGCCCTACCACTGCTATATGGTCATGATCTATCTCTGGGCGGGTGAGAAGATAGTCCATGGCCCTGCTGGCACTATATGCCCACATGCCGATTTTGCCCCACTCATCGGGTTTTCTATTCCTATCCTCAATGTATAACTTACCTAGCCCGTCTGAATAGTCACCATGTAAGTTGTCATTCACAATATCTTTATAATGAACTATAGCAAGTGCAAAGCCGTTGTCAGTGATTTCCTCTATTGGAGAATATATATCTGGAATATCTGGCCTAAATGCTATATGCAGAAACATTGGTACACAAGGATTGTCTCTAGGCAAAAATAGATGCATAGGAAATGAGAATTCCCCATTTGGCGTATCAAAGGTAATCTCTATGAGCTGCTGATTCACTTTTCCTGCAAAAGCACGTTCTCTACCCTGTTCTATGATTTTCCCCGTTGTTTTCTTTGGAGGTGCTGGTGTATATCCATATATATTTCGCTGTAATATATCTAGTAGCTCTGATCTTCGCTCTCTCCATAACTCCTTTGTGCACGTTCTTCCATCATTCATTGTAAGTAGTGGTTGTAATTCCCTTCTTAAGATCTCCTCGTGTAACATCTTGCAATCATCTCCCCTTATCTTTATTTCATACAGCTCCTTTATATCCTTTGTACAATTAATCTACATATCCTCCTGCAAAGCCTTCATACTCATTGAGGAAAAACTCCGCAGTCTTATGCATATAGACACCGATCTGATCCCCTTTAAATGAAAGAGTAATAGTTAAATTCCCAAGATGGTCATCTATAATATATGAGCGAATAACACGCTTGTTTTCTTCTGTCCATGCAGCACAGTTTGTCGATTTATACATTCTACCAGCAGGCTTATTTATTGTATCACCAAAGTAATGGGTTTCTGGAAAACCACACTCTACATATTTATTCATTCCGAAATATAGTTTCTTCTCTCCCCTAGGATTTGTGTAGCTAAGTACACCCTCATCTCCGTCAATAGTTACAGATAATTCTGAAATCTGCATAGGGTTATCTCTAAGTATATATGAGACACCATTTACAGACTCTAGTATCTCACTTTCACTTTCCCCGGATATTGGAATTAGTGATAGAGTCGAACATCTCTCAATTAAGCGGTCATATGCCACCGGATCTGCTGGCAACTCATCTGTCAGTTTTGAGACTACTTCATTCCAAAGCGTTTCGTGTATAATACGCCCAGCTTGTACATCGCCTTGAGTATCACCTGTACACACGAATAAAAAGTCCTGCTTTGGAAAACACAGAGCAAACTGTGAACCCATCCCGCGAAAAGAAAATGCACCATCTTCCATTATCCATATCTGATATCCATAGCCATGATTCCATGGATAGTTTGTGCTCTGTGGATTATTATCTATCTGCTTAGTCGTTGCTGCCCTTACATATTCCTCTGATATGAGCTGTTTCCCATTATATTTACCTCCATTTAAAAAGACAAGTGCAAACTTTGCTAAGTCTCTAGTTGTAGCCATAACACCTGAGCCGCCCCAGGAATATCCCTCTGGAGCTTTAATACACCAAGTATCTTCTGAGAATCCTATGGGATCAAGTAATCCTTCCCTCATATATTGGAGAAATGGCATACCTGTGACACGCTCAACTATTACATTTAATATATATGTGCCTGAAGTGTCATAGCAAAATATAGTGCCTGAAGGATGATTTGTAGGAGTATTAAAAAATGTCCATGCCCAATCATCATATTGGAGTCCATAAGTTGTGGTGGAATATGGAGTTGCCATAATAAGGAGATCTCTGATTGTTGTATCGGCAATATACGGTTGGAGTTCACCTTCTGGTAGCTTATCAGGAAAATACTTTATGATTTTATCGTCAAGAGAAACTTTTCCCTCATCTGCAAGCATACCTATTGCAGCGGACACAAAAGTTTTACTTACAGAATACATACGGTGTAATTGGTTTTCATGAAAAGGCTTCCAGTAGCCTTCGGCGCCGACATTGCCATGTCTCAACATCATAAAACTATGCAAACATATCTTATTGCGTTCCATAGTGTCGATAAAGTTTTCTACCCACTTTGATGAAAAGCCAAGTTCCTCTGGAGAAACTATTTTTAAATCATTTGCCATTTAAAACCATTCCCTTCCCCTTAAATTTTTGCCTTAACTTGCTTATTATTCTTATAGTGTCAAAAGACACTTTGTATAAACTATATCGCACTTTATAACTTAGAAATTTAACGCTAACTATTCTAAAG
>CALKWW010000099.1 GCA_938003945.1 uncultured Bacillota bacterium
CCCTTCTGCTTTCAATGCCTTGCAGCCTTGGGTCCCCGAGTAGTCAAATTCAGCAGCCTGCCCTATGACTATTGGTCCTGAGCCTATTACCATAATTTTTTTAATATCCATATATTTGGCCATTTAATTCCTCCTATCACCAATATGCTTTCCCGTGTCTCTCCAATATACTATTTATATCATCCCTCATAGTTAATACTTCTGCCAATGCTGCTTCAGCAAACTCATCTGGAGTAAATTTCCCACTCCACTCATCCCCTCTATATGCGCAGATTATACTTCTAGATGCATTTATTACTGCCCCTAAGCCCCTTTTGTCAAAGCACCCACATACATCCTCGGCTCCTCCACCTTGAGCCCCATAACCTGGTACTAAAAAATATGTATGGGGCATATTCGCCCTCAGAGTCTCTGCCTGTTCGGGATGGGTTGCACCCACTACTGCACCTACAGAGCTATATCCTGTCTTACCTATTAGTGGTTTACCCCATTCAGATACACTATTTGCGACAATTTCGTATAACATTTGGTCACCAACATGGAGATCTTGAAAGTCTGATGATGATGGGTTGGATGTCTTTACAAGTATAAATATTCCCTTGTCATGGGCCTTGCATTCATCTATGAAGGGCAATATGCCATCAAGACCTAGATATGGATTTACCGTTATGAAGTCTAGATCAAATGCCTTCTCTGTATTGCCCATAAGAGTTGTTTCGCCAAGGTAAGCTCTAGCATAGGCCTTGGCAGTAGAACCAATATCATTTCTCTTCACATCTCCGATTACAATTAAATCCTTAGCTTTGGCATACCTACAAGTATCAGCAAAGGCCTCTAACCCCGGTAGTCCATACATCTCATAGTAAGCTACTTGCACCTTGACTCCAGGGACATAGTCACATACTGCATCTATTATTTTTTTATTAAATTCTAAAATTGCCTGCGCCGCCGTGTCAAAGCTCATACATTCACCTTGTTTGTATCGTTTCAATAATTCATCTGGTATATATTCTAATCTAGTATCCAAACCTACAACCGTTGGATTTTTCTTTTTAACTATTTTTGTCACAAGATTATCTATCAAATATATCAACCCTCCTGCTCAATTTTAGAGTATTTCGCCTCTTTCATATACAATCTTCCCATCTACTATTGTATATAGCACTTTGCCCTTTAGTTTTTTACCGTTGAATGGATTGTTCTTACCCTTTGAATAGAAATTCTCAACATCTACAACATATTCTCTATTTAAATCTACTATTGTCATGTCAGCAGTACTTCCTTCTTCTATCTTGCCCCCTTCTATATCCAAAATACTAGCAGGGTTGCTACTCATCTTCTCCACCAAAGTAGCTAGACTTAAAATACCTTTTTCTACAAGATTCGTATATGCAAGTGAAAACGCTGTTTCAAAGCCTGATATCCCAAATGCGGCCAAATTGTATTCTATGTTTTTCTCATCCATATGGTGTGGAGCGTGATCGGTGGCAATTACATCTATTGTCCCATCTTTTAAACCTTCCTTTATAGCCTCCACATCATCTGCAGTTCGAAGGGGAGGATTTACTTTTGTATTTGTATCATATCCTTCTACCCATTCATCTGTAGCTGAAAAGTAATGTGGTGCTGTCTCGCAGGTTATGGGCACCCTCTCATGCTTTGCTTGACGTATGAGTTCTACACCTCCTCTAGTACTTACATGAGCAATATGAATTGGAGTATTATAGTTTTTAGCCAATATTATATCTCTAGCTATTCCGATCTCCTCTACCGCTCTATTTATACCCTTAAGACCCAATACAGTAGACATATAACCCTCATTCATTACCCCGTCAGCTACCAAGTTCAAATCTTCACTGTGACTTATCACGAGCATATTAAACATCTTAGAGTACTGAAGGGCAAGCTTCATCACATTTGAATCTACAACTGGCATACCATCATCTGAGATGCCAACTGCCCCTGCCTCACAGAGTTCTCCAATTTCTGTTATCTCTTTACCTTTCAATCCTTTAGTTATAGTAGCTATTGGATATACCTTAACTACTCCCACTGTCCGTGCTCTAGATTTTACAAAATTGACCATACCTTCATTGTCTATGGGAGGATTCGTATTTGCCATGGGAGATATGCTAGTAAAACCTCCCGCTACTGCGCTCTTGGTACCAGATTCTATATCTTCTTTATATTCATAGCCAGGTTCTCTTAGATGACAATGCATATCCACAAGACCGGGCAGTATATGAAGACCTTCTCCTTCTATTATTACAATATTCTCAGAGTAAATATCTAGCTCTCTACCAATCTCCACTACCCTTCCCTTATCTATCAATATATAGCCCCTATACGGGGTCTTGGATATACCATCAACTATGGAAATATCTTTGATGCATATCATGCTACAACCCTCCTTCTAGTCAGTAGGTATAGAAGTGCCATACGCACCGCCACTCCATTTGTCACCTGTTCTTCTATTACTGACGCTGGGCAATCTATTACCTCAGATGTCATCTCTACTCCTCTATTTACTGGCCCTGGATGCATTATTATTACATTAGGACTTGCCAGTTCTATTCTTCTACCATCAATACCAAATAGATGAGTATATTCCCGTATAGAAGGTATGAGTCCCTCTCTTTGTCTCTCCCTCTGTATTCTAAGACCCATTACAACATCCACACCTTCAATGGCCTCCTCCACTGTACTACACACCACAGCACCTGTCCTTTCTATTTCTAGGGGCATGAGAGTTTGAGGACCTGCCAAGTATATCTGTGCTCCCATGGCCTTAAGACCCCATATATTACTCCTTGCCACCCTACTATGCATTATATCTCCAATTATTGCCACCTTTATGCCGTCTATCTTACCTAGTTTTTCCCTTATAGTATACATATCTAGAAGGGCTTGGGTAGGATGCTCATTCATCCCATCACCAGCATTTATTATTGAAGCATCTACATGTTTTGCCAGTAGGTGAGGAGCACCTGACATAGGATGTCTTATTACTATTACATCGGCTCCCATGCTCTCTATAGTTCGACCTGTATCGAGCAATGTTTCCCCCTTTGTAACACTACTAGAAGACGTAGATACATTTGCAGCACTAGCTCCCATATATTTACTAGCAAGTTCAAAAGACAGCCTTGTCCTAGTACTATTTTCATAAAACAGTGTCACTATTGATTTGCCTTGAAGATGGGGTGTCCGCTTATTGTTCTGCATAAGTATATATTTCATTAGCTCTGCAGTATTTAATATCTCATCTATTTCTTCCACTGATAAATCCCTCAAACCCAATATGTCTTTTTTCTTAAGTGCCATCATCAAGCCACCTTTCCATTTATTTTTCCCACAAATAAAGCCTTGATAGTTAAGAGACTATCAAGGCAACGAAAATGACTAACCAGACGCCCTTGACAGTCTCTCTGGACTGTATTAAAGGGAGTTTAGTTTTTCTGATATTGTAACTCCATCAAATTCATCTATTTCGACTACATGTACATCTACAATTTCACTTCTAGAAGTAGGTAGGTTCTTCCCTACGAAATCTGCCCTTATGGGGAGCTCTCTATGTCCTCTATCTATAAGTACGGCAAATTGTATGGCCTTTGGTCTGCCTACGTCTATTATTGCATCCATGGCGGCCCTAGCAGTCCTTCCAGTGTATAGCACGTCATCCACCATGACAATTACCTTGTTGTTTACATCGAATGGAATATTAGTGCTATGTATTATGGGGTGTTCTGCCAATACCGAGAGGTCATCTCTATATAATGTTATATCTAAAATACCTACTGGAACATCTACCCCCTCAAATGTCTTTATCTTGTCAGCCAATCTGTGAGCTAGAGGTACACCTCTTCTCTGTATTCCAATCAATGCCACATTTTGAATCCCCTTATTCTTCTCGATTATCTCATGAGCAATTCGAGAAAGGGCGCGATCCATTGCGGCTTCGTCCATTATTGCAGCCTTCTCTATGAGCTCTGCCATAGATATCACTTCTCCTATCTTTAATGATATAAAAAACGTCTTACTGGTCCAGTAAGACGTTTTAGGTATAGCTATGCTTTATAATGGCAACAAATTCATATGTTATCATATCTACACCTTCCCAGCCTCACAGGACTGATTTAAAGGTAATGTTTTCATTTAGTTTATAGTAGCATATAGATTAGAAAAAGTAAAGAGCCATTTTAAAATTGCAATATTAAATTTGTAGAGAAGTCAATCATTTTAAAATTGCAACACTACTGCAATATCTCCACAAGTCTTGCAAAATATTCGGGTAATTCTCCTTCAAACTCCATATATTCTCCAGTCCTGGGGTGGATAAATGCCAGTCTTTTGGCATGCAATACCTGCCCCTGAGTTTTAAACTTTTGTATCTTTGATCCATAGAGTGTATCCCCTACAATTGGATTACCTATATAGGCCATATGCACCCTTAGTTGATGGGTGCGACCCGTCTGCAACTCTAATTGTACTAGAGTATAGTCTTCAAATCTTTCAAGCACTTTAAAGTGGGTTATAGCCCTTCTACTCGATTTGGAGTTCACTACCGCCATCTTTTTTCTATCGATAGGATGTCTTGCTATAAGTGTATCTATAGTCCCTTCGTCTTCTCTTATGTTTCTCTCCACTATGGCCCAATATATGCGTGTAATCTTCCTCGCTTTAAAATCTTTTGATAGTATCCTGTGTGCGTCATCAGTCTTAGCTATTATTAATAATCCCGATGTATCTTTATCTAGGCGATGTATTATCCCTGGTCTGAATATACCTGCTACGCTAGATAGTCTATCAAAATGATACAAAAGTGAGTTTACTAGAGTTCCAGAATAATTTCCTGAAGTTGGGTGAACTATCATTCCTTTGGGCTTGTCTATTATCGCTATATCTTCATCTTCATACAATATATTTAGTGGAATATCCTCTTCAAGTATCTCTATTGTCTTTGGAGGTGGAATAGTTATATCTATAATGTCATTGGATTTTATTCTGTAACTTGACTTTAATTTTTTATTGGTGTTTACAAATACATGTCCTGAGCTAATTAGATCTTGTATGTAGGATCTTGTAAGCTTATCTAGTTTGTCAGCTAAAAACACATCTAGCCTCAATCCCTCTTCTTCATCCCGCACAGTAAGGACCCTCTTCTGCATATCTACTCCCCCTTCTACCATACTAGTCAACAGATTGGCCTTCTATAAATAGTAAATAACAAGCTAATAGTATGGTGCCAATTACAACAAAACAATCCGCTACATTGAATACTGGAAAATCTATAAAAGTAAGATGAAACATATCAACAACATATCCATTCTTTATCCTGTCTATTAGATTACCAATAGCCCCTCCTAGTATTAAACATAGACTTATCCTAAGTATGAGAGGCATATTATCAGTAGTATATATATAATAGAAAAGTCCAATACAAATTATTATGGTCAAAACTATAAACAACCATCTCTGATTTTGTAATATTCCAAAGGCAGCCCCTCGATTTTCAACATATGTAAAACTAAATACATCTTCAATTACAGATATGCTCCCTTGAGGCTTTAAATATGTAGATGCCCAGTACTTTGTCAATTGATCGAGAATTATTATAATCAGTATTACAAATATTATCAAAAAAAGCTCCCCCTTTTTAGTATTAATAAAACTTCCAGTTGTTTTCAACATCATTTGATATTAGTAATTATAACATATAAGTGTCAAAAAATAATTAGTAAAACTTATTATGTTTCAAGAAATCAGGTGTTTTGTTTTAAACTTAACAAGCTATAAACTCCCCGTGTGGGGAGTTTATAGTTAACTATCCGGTAATTGATCTTTATATTGTCTATTTGTTATATTTTCTATCTCCCGATTTTTGTCTACCTTTTCTTCGTCGTATAGATTGTTGTCATACCAGTCTAATGCTACATTTTCAGTCTTATTATATCTGGCAACATCTTGCCATGCATCTTCCCCATCATATGCCACATAGTCTGTATCATCTAAATTTGTCCTTCCAAAGGGTGGATAGAAAGCTTCTTCCTCTATAGGACGTATATTTCTATCAGGGCTATCTTTCAAATCCATGGTATTCCCTTCTTGACATGAAATACACATCTTAGACGTGGGCATGGCATTTAATCTCTCAAAGGGAATTTCTCCTCCACACACCTGGCATATACCATAGGTTCCCTTATCTATATTCTTTAAAGATTCCTGTATATCCTTGAACTGCTTCACTTGATGCTGATTCAATGCTATATTTTTCTCTATCTCGTAGGTTTCGCTTGCTATTTCAGCTGGGTGATTGTCGTACATAGATAATTCTTTACCGTTGTTATAGTCAATTTCGCTTTGCTCCTTAAAGGTATCTATCCTATATTGCAATTCCCTACCCCTTTGAAGAAGTTTTTGTTTCAAATAGTCAATTTTAGATTCTCTCATATACCCCTCCATATTTTAAAGATTATCTTGTACTATCCTTACAATTTCAGTAATAAAACTACCTATTATGGGAATATTCTGATTGGCTAACTTAGTAAGAAAATATATGACGATTGCCCCTAATATGGAAAAACCTATGGCCATTCCTAGCCCTCTTGCCAAACCAGATATAAAATTAGTTAACAATACTCTTCTTGTATTTTCTAGATATTCGATATAGTCTCCAAACTTCAATTTCTCAAGTGTGCGCGCCAATTCCCTTATTTTATCCGCTTCTCTATCCACCCTGTCCAAGCCTGTCTCCTCCCTCTAATAGTATTAACCGTGTAAGGAGAATAATACATGAAACAAAAGGAGATATACACCTATTATGTATATCCCCCATATTTAGCCTTCTTCATTTAAATCTATCTTTTCAGCATCTAACATTTCAAGCTGAGTATTTAGCAATGTCTTAAATCGGCTTTTAAATACTTGCATCTCACGTTTTGTCTTCTCATATTCCTTTTTTATTATAATAATTTCTCTATTTGCTTCCTCGACTATCTTATCTGCCCTATCCTCGGCTTGCTCTATTATTAAATCAGCCTTTTTCTGACCAGTCTCTATAACTTCATCTGCAGTCTGCTGGGCCGTTACTAATGTCTCTTTAAGGGTAGCCTCCATGGTTCTATAACTATCTAACTGTTCTTTCATAGCGGCCAATGCATCCTTCATATCTAAGTTTTCTTTATATAACCTTTCAAAAGTTTCCATAACTTCATCTAAAAATTCATCCACTTCATCCTGACTATATCCCCTTAAAACCCTTGAAAACTCTTTATTGTATATATCTATCGGAGTGAGATCCATATTGCGACATCCTCCTCTAAATGTAACGTTCGATCTCCACAAATAATTTTTCCTTTTTAGTTCGCCTTATTATACCTTTGTATCTTATTCTGCCTCTACCCCGTATTGTTATTATATCTCCAGGTTCTATATCGTAAGAAGGTTTAGTACAAACTTCCCAGTTGACCATTACTCGTCCTGACTTTATCATGGTCACACTTTTAGACCGAGATACACCAAAGCCGGCGCTGGTTAAACAATCCAGTCTTGAAGATGGTATAACTGCTTTTAATAACTTTATATCTGGTCCCTTGACCTCTACTTCACCTGTATTAAAGCACTCAACATTCACAGGAGCAGAGCCAACCTTTATGAGATACTTAAGGATAAACTTGGATATATCTTCTAATACAAATACATGAGCGATATCCTCATCTATTATAATATCACCAACTACATCCCTTTTTATTCCTAATCCTAAAATTGCCCCTAATACGTCCCTATGTCCAATTTCATAGTATCTTTCATCCCAGCTAATAGCTAATACTTTTATGGGTGTATAGTGGGAAATATCATAGTCAATAAAAACTGAGTAAATGCAAAATATGCATCTTTCAGCATGACCATAGCCTCCCAACTTCGAATATTTGATACTATCATATTTATTCAAAAACTTTTCAACAATTTTTTGCTCTGCCAAATTAAAAAAATTCGTGTACACAGGTATTAACTGCCTATCTGCCTCCATTACATCATCATCTATAGATGCATATAAATATTCGCGCTTTTTTCCATTCATACCAATGCAACCCATTAAAACATTATCATATATCTCAATCGTTCTAATAACATAATGATTATTCGCAAAGCAATATAGGCAAAAAGTGGCGAAAAATCAATTGGAAAAGTAGGCGAACGAAACCCTTTCGTAAGAGCTCTAAAAGGGGCAAGGAAGGGGGCCACCATACGCCCTATAAATATTCGTATTGGGTGTTTAGGTGATATGATCCAAGAAAGTAGGGCATTTATTATTATTAACCATGTAAATATATTTAAAAACCAGATAACACCTTGCAAGATAGATGCTAGAATTTGACTGCCCAAATTATTGCCTCCTCATTGTATATCCTTTTCATCGTCATTGTTAAGAGTAAAGAAACTTTTCCCCCTCAATTCCTCAGGTATATCACCACTGATATCTACATTGCTAGGGGCAAGTACAAATATTCCTCTAGATACTTTATGTATAGAACCATCTAAGGCATATACAGCACCACTCATGAAATCTAGTACTCTCTGTGCTAATTCTACATCGAGAGCTTCTAGATTGACAATTATCGGCTTCCTGCTCTTTAGACTATCTACTATTGTCTGTGTATCATCATATGAAAAAGGTTGATATACCATTACTTTTACATATGGATTTGAGTGTATATTCACTACTTTACCCTTCTTTGTCTTTGATTTTACCTTATGGTCAGGCTCTTTCTCAAAATAATAGTCCTGTTCGTATCCGTCTTCTAGCATATCTTCCTCTAGCACATCCTCTTCTAGACCAATGAAATTTAATATTTTATTAAACACAGTATCTGCCATTTGACCTCCTCCTTTACATTCTATCTCCAAATAATGCCCTACCTATACGTATCATATTTGAACCCTCTTCTATTGCAATCTCAAAATCGTTTGTCATACCCATAGATAGATATTGCATGTCCACATTTTTATATTGTCTTTCATTGACATCTTCATATAGCTCCCTCAAGCGTGAAAAACAACTGCGTATTTTCCCCTCATCAGATGTATGCGGCGCAATTGTCATAAAACCTTTTACCCTTATATACTCAAAATTGGATATAGCCTCAATAAACGGAAATAATTCTTCCTCTAAAACGCCCCCTTTTGTAGATTCCTCAGATACATTCACCTGCACTAACGTAGGTATTATTCTATCCACTTTCCTACCTCGCTTGTCCAATTCCGTTGCTAGTGACATTCTGTCTAAAGAATGAACAAGAGCTACCTTGTCTACTATATATTTTACCTTATTTGACTGTAGATTGCCTATAAAATGCCAGTTAACAGGTTCCTCTATAAGCTCATATTTAGCTCTAAATTCTTGTACTCTATTCTCTCCAATATTATGAATGCCTAAATCGATAGCATCTAATATGTTTTTTACATCTACATTCTTAGTTACAGCTACAATGTTAATATCATCGGCATCCCTCCCACACCTACACGCTACTTCATTTACTCTGTCCAGTACATATTTGAAATTTCTTTCTATGCCCATATTATAACTGGTCACCTCTATAAGTCCATATACTAATTTAATTTTACAATATCATCTTCCTCAAGGGAAGTAGTCTCTCTATCTATTATTACAAAATCTTCATCTTTTGACTCGGCTATTATATCAAAACTTACAAATGTCATATCTTCATCTTTTATTTTTAGTGCACCCTTTTCACCTTTTCTATTTACAATTGCCTGCTTAGGTATTTTAAGTCCTTCCACAGTCTTATTTAACTTTATATTGGTATTCCTTATATTGAGAAAATTTTTAATCTCTTGATTAAATTCTATAACAAGTAAGAAAGAATTACTTCCAAGAACTACTTTATCTACTGTCCCTTCTAAAAACATGTCTTCAAAATCTAAAAAACGAATTGATATTGTCTCCCCTTCTTTAAAAAAGCTTTTAGGATAGTCAACTTCACATACAATATACCATCGTTCTGGATCAACGAGTCTAAAAAACGGACTGTCTACTTCTGCATGTTCTTCATCTTTATCGTTATCAGGGGAAATCTCCCAATTTATTAGACTTCTGTAGGACTCTATATCTATTTTTTCAAGTGCACCAAAATTTAAGATAGTCTCTAAGCCATCAATATGATAGCTTATAAGCCCCGCCCCGGGGGCAATAATATCTATTTTCCATTCCTTAAGCTGATTTGTCAACTGCTCCTCGTCCTCGTAGAGTTTTTTTAGATAGCCGTCAGGAACAGTTTTTTTATCTATAAGCTTTTGCCTCTGTTCCAGCAGATCCCTAAACTCTTTTTCACTCGTAGTAAGTTCTGCCAATGAGTCATCTCTAACCTGAATTTGCATGTCATATATAAGCTCATCTATCCTAGATTGAATACTCTCTATATCCTTATCAGTGACATTTTTAAGAAAATTCTCTTGTTGATAGCTGATTATCTTCTCTTGAGTATTATAGAGTTGATACACCATCTCCTCTTGATAATTTGCTTTAAATATAGTAGCTATCAAATCATCTTTGTTAACATGTTCCTCTTCATTGGCATAGTAGAGCACCCTACCATATTCTGGAGCAGTATATACCTCTTCATCCCTTACCAAGATAGCATCTGAGTTATATTCTAAATCCATACTACCTACCTCAAGGGTATAGGGAATGGGAGGCTTATTACAAGATCTCACCAGGCAGACAACAGATATAGATACCACAAGTAAAAAGATAAAAAAACGTGGTTTCACTTTCCGTCTGCCAATTACAATCCCGTTTGACATAGAATTCTCAGCCTACCTTTTATATAATAAGTTCTATGAAAAGATCGAATTTCCTTCTATTGCATAGTTAATTATTACCTCTTAACCGATTTACTTACCTTAACTTGACTTCCATTGTAATAAAACTCTATATCGTCGCACAATGCCTTAATTATCTTTAGTCCCCTGCCACCTTCCATATATGGAACGCATTCCCTGCATATTATATCTTTATAGTCAAAACCAATACCTTCATCCTGTATGGATATAGATACAGTGCTCCTATTTATCTCATGGATGGAAGCAGTAAGTGCTTTGTGTTCGCATTTCTTATTACCATGCATAATGGCATTTGCTATGAGTTCATTTAATATTAGACGAAACTCAAATTCCTCTTCCTCTTCTAGTTCATTCCATCTGTTTAGACATTCCATCATATCTGATATAAGATGTTTGACAATATCTGAGTTGGAGCCAAAGATCTTCTTTTTAAACAACAGTTTCACAAAATTCTACCTCCTAGATAAAAATAAGAAACCATAAAGTAGAACTGATCTCTTCTAGATATATTTAAACTGGTAAAATCTCATCCAAACATGACGTTTTCTGTTAGTCCTCCTTATACCAATAGAATCTAAATTTATCTAGGATTCTTCTCTCCATTCGGGATATATACATCTGTGATACACCTATATCTTCTGCAATCTCCCTCTGGCTCTTACCATTATGAAACCTTTCATGAATAACCTTCTTTTCTGTATCGTCAAATTTCTCCATCATACGTTCAATAAAATCTCTATTTTCTATTGATGCATAACTCTCATCTTCTTGTCCTATTATAGATAAAAGGTCAGTCTCATTATCATCATCTATATAAAAGTCCAATGATGCAGTACTTACAGAATGCCTAGATTCCATGAGCTCAAGGACTTCTTCTGTCGTAATATTTAAATACTCGGCAACCTCTTCTGGTTTTGGTGAACGACCAAGTTTATTGGTCAAATATTCATTTGCTGCATCCATTTTTTTTATATACTCACTATTCCTACGTGGTAACCGAATTATTCTGCTCTTATCTCTAAAGTAATTCTTAATCTCTCCCATTATAGTAGGCGTTGCATAACTGGAAAACTTATAGCCCTTTTCTATATCATATCGCTCCAAGGCCTTTATAAGAGCCAAGGAAGCAACTTGAAATAGGTCGTCATACTCTACTCCCTTATTGGCAAATTTTTTAGATAAAATCTCTGCAATATATAGATATCGCTCTACAAGCTCATTTCTAAGTCCGATATCTCTTGTCTTGCAGTACTCGGCTAACAAAGTCTCGTCATCTATATCATGATATTTTGTAGCAACACAGTCCTTCATCGGATATTAACCCCCACATTTTTTATACATTGAGATACTTCGAATTACATCATCTTCCGATTTTATATCCACATCATCCATTAATGCCTTTATAATGAAAAACCCTAACTCATTTTTTTCATCTGTTTTCGGCGTCATTCCTTTTGTAATGAAATTATCAACTTTAATATCCACCCTTAATGCCTCTTTAGGCTGTAGCAAAAAAGAAATTTTTAAATTTTCTGGTCTATATGGTTGATTCATAAGCATTATACATGCTTCTGCTACAGCAACCTTTAAGTCTTCAATATCATCCATACAAAAATCCACACGGCAAGCTATAGAAGAGGCCGTTAGTCTAAGTACCATAACATACTCAGGTTTAGCTGGTATTATCAATTCTATTTGATCCATTTGTCTCACCTCTGTGCCTCTAGTATAAAAATCTTATCTAATCCGGTAATATTAAATATCTTATTTATATATGGCTTGAGATTTACAATCTTTATGACACCATCATATTCCTTAACCTTTTTTAAAATACTTATGAGAACTCCTAGACCTGTGCTGTCTATGTATTTTAAATCTTCACAGTCAATTATAATATCTCCCTGTCTCTCTTCAATGAGCTCTGTTAGGGATTCTTTCAAATCAGGAGCATTATATATGTCAATTTCACCATTTAACTTGATTTCCCAAGCATTGGAAGAATCATTGAACTTCTGCTCTATATTCATGATAGCATCCCCCTTCTCTAGTTTATACGGTTGCAATAATTATATCATAATTTATATAACATTGGAAATAAATGATGTGATTTTGGGTAAAAAGTTTCATTTTGTTGTAATTTGTCAAGAATATATTTAATATTTCTTGTTTTAATGCTTATTTACATATGATTTGAATTATGTTGTATTTGGATAAAAACAGGCTTTAATGATAGATATTCAAAGCTAAACCATTCTCTTGTTTGTTATTAAAATTATTTAGACTTGACATATTCAGATATATATTGTATATTATATTTCGTCGTCAGGAACTGGCGGGGTGTGGCGCAGTTTGGTAGCGCACGTGCTTTGGGAGCATGGGGCCGGGGGTTCAAGTCCCTCCACCCCGACCATTAAATGACATGTGACCCCTTGGTCAAGAGGCTAAGACATCGCCCTTTCACGGCGGTATCAGGGGTTCGATTCCCCTAGGGGTCACCATTAAATCAGGGCCTTTAGCTCAGTTGGTTAGAGCAACCGGCTCATAACCGGTTAGTCCGGGGTTCGAGTCCCTGAAGGCCCACCATTTAGGCCCGGTAGTTCAGTTGGTTAGAACGCTAGCCTGTCACGCTAGAGGTCGAGGGTTCGAGTCCCTTCCGGGTCGCCATTGGCCTCGGTAGCTCAGTCGGTAGAGCAGTGGATTGAAAATCCTCGTGTCGGTGGTTCGATTCCGCCCCGAGGCACCATCAAAATTTAATATTTACGTGGAGGGGTACCCAAGCGGTCAACGGGGGCAGACTGTAAATCTGTTGGCTCAGCCTTCGATGGTTCGAATCCGTCCCCCTCCACCATTTTAAATTTCTGCAATTATGCGAGAGTGGTGGAATTGGCAGACACGCCAGATTCAGGTTCTGGTGGTACTGATACTGTGCAGGTTCAAGTCCTGTCTCTCGCACCAAATAATATGGTAGATTTGATAGTTTAAATCAAATCTTTTTTTATGCCCAAATTTTCTTTATTGAAATAGACTATATTGCATTTTCTTTTTTCTTATAAAAAAAAGTTTCTACAGGTTCAAAACCATAGCGATTTGGTAGAATTATCTGTTCAGTACTTCCTACAAAAAATATACCATCATCATGTAAACTCTCATAAAATTTTTTATAAAGCTTAGCTTTAGCTTCTTCTGTAAAATATATCATAACATTACGACATATGATCAAGTGACAATCTGAAGGATAGGGATCTTTTAAGAGATCGTGCTGCCTAAACTTTATACACTTTTTTAATCTATCAGCTATCTTATACCGTTTATTGTCTTCAACATTCGAAAAGTAACGTCTTATAGATGTATCTGAAAGTCCCTCTAGATTTTTTTCATTGTATACGCCGGATTTTGCCTTATTCAATACATGCCTATCTATATCAGTGGCTATTATCTCTACCCTGTCTAGAGCTCTAATCTTATCTAGCATCATAGCAAGAGAATAAGGTTCTTCCCCAGTAGAACATGCTGCACTCCATATCTTCAACCTTTCATGTTTCTGGAATAACATAGGCATTATATTTTCTTCTAATACCACCCACTGTTTGGGATTTCGAAAAAACTCAGATACATTTATAGTTATATATCTAACGAATTCTTCTAATAACTCATTATCTAACAACAATTGATTATAATAATCCTCATAACCATTAAAATCATTTCTGGCTATCAGAGAATTTATTCTTCTTTTCATCTGTCGTTCTTTGTAAGACGTCAGATCGATAGATGTAAGTTCATATATTTTTTGTGTGAAAAATTCATAATCCCATACCATATATACTATCCCCTCTATTACATTCTTATAATATATCAGCAAAAAAATGTGATATTATAAAGCCATAAAAAGCTCTATAAACATAATATTTTATACTATTATATATGCCAAATACATACCTCAGTTTACCATAACTAAAGCAAAAAAAAAAGTCGCTAGGCAAAACTTGCCGCGACTTTAATGTAAAGGGGGTCTCAATGTATTTTGTGAGGTCTTTATTATTATCAGCAATTAAAATAAAAATATACATTAAAATTAGCCTAAACTTTTATCCTCTAATCAAAAATTCCACTAGCTTTTTTATTCATCATCCTCTTTTTTGTCATCCTCGTCATCTTGTTGTGGGAAAAACTCGCCCATTGACACCATCATTTCACTATCATCAAATGTCTCATTTTCTTCTTCTTGGAATTTCTGAAACTCTTCCTTTGCTGTTACCTCCTTTATACTGAGGGAAATTCGTCTATTTTTCGAGTTTACACCCAATACTTTTACCTTTACTTCTTCGCCAATGGATAGATAGTCCTCAACTTTATTCACTCTCTCTTCTGATATTTCAGATATGTGGACCAATCCATCTACTCCTGGTTCTAGCTCGATGAAGGCTCCAAAATCTGTTATCCTGCTTACTGTACCATCTATAATAGAATCTACAGGATACTTTTCTTCTACATTATCCCAAGGATGGGGGAATAGTTGTTTATAGCCTAAAGAGACTCTCCTCCTCTCCCTATCCACTGACAAAATTAAAACTTCTATTTCATCTCCTATACTCAAGACATCTTCTGGTTTTTCAACGTGGGTCCAAGCTAAGTCAGATATGTGTATTAATCCATCAATTCCTCCTATATCTACAAATGCACCAAAGTTCACTATATTCTTTACCACGCCATTAGTTTTTTGACCTTCCTCTATGGTTTCCCAAAGGGCCTCTTCTTTAGCTTTTCGTTCTTCTTCTAATATGAGCTTCTGGGAGGCAACGAGCCTATTTTTTCGTCTATCTATTTCTATAATCCTAAGCCTCATATCTTGACCCACAACGGTCTCTAAATTTTCTATATACTGTGTGGAAATATGAGAGGCTGGCACAAAGGCTTTTAACCCTTCTACAGTAGCAATTACGCCTCCTTTGACTGCCTCTATACATTTACCTTTTAGCTCCTCCTCTGTATCATAGGCATCTTTTAGTATGTTCCAAGCCTCCGTTTCTGCTAATTGCCTATGTGAGAGAATCACATTCCCTTCACCGTCATTTATCTTTGTGACTACCGCCTTTATCTCCTGACCCACCTCAAAAGTACTAGGAAGGTCACTACCTTCTTCAAGCAATACATCTTCTTTTGCAATTATACCATCTGATTTGTAGTCAATGTTTACAATAAGTTCATCATCAGATACAGATAATATTTTACCTGTTACTATCTGACCAGTTTTAATGCTAATTAGAGTATCTTCAAAATCTTCCATGGAATAGTTGTTCTCTGCATTAGTTTCTGTCATATCATCATCTTGTTTCTTATCATCTTCATCTTGAGTGTTAATTTCCGATGTAGATTCATTCCCATCAGAAACTTTTGCTTCATCTTTCACTTCTTCATCTTCCACTTCTGACTGGCTAATGACATCTTCAGTGGCTTCTGTTTCTACACTATCATTATTCAAACTGTTCTCGTCCTTCCTTTCTATATCAATATTGTTACTTTCTCTGTTCATATTATCCATTGTTCGTATTACCTCCTCAATAAGCCAATTAGGCGTGGACGCCCCGGCTGTTATGCCAACAAGCCCTCCGGTGTCCAACATATTTTTATTTATATCCTCTGCCGTTTCAATAGCAAAGGTATTATTGCAATACTTCTTACATAGTTTATATAGTTTTTGAGTATTTGAACTGTTTTTGCCCCCTATAACTAGCATTATATTAGCGATTTGGGCAAGTTCCTTTGCCTCTTTCTGTCGATCATGGGTTGCACTACATATTGTATCAAATACCTCAATATGATCAATCTTTTCTTTCAACATAGTCAATAATTCATTCCATTTAGTCTGCATTATAGTCGTTTGGGCTACAATACACGCTCTATCCATATTGGGAAGCCTATCTACATCTTCTATACTATAGACAATATATGCCTCATTATTGCACCACCCATTTATACCTATAACTTCAGGATGTTTGGCTTCACCTACTATTATTATATCAAATCCTGCCTTCCAATGCTCATATACAATTTTATGTATACGCTTTACGAATGGGCACGTTGCATCTACAAGAACCAAATCTTTCTCATCTATTCTCCTATATATATCTTGTCCCACACCATGAGAACGAATTACAACTGTACCTTCGCAGATATTGTCAAGGTCTTCCTCCACTATAACACCTCTATCTTTTAAATCCTCAATAACCTGAGGGTTGTGTATCAAAGGTCCCAATGTATATACATTATCCCCTGATTCTATAGCATCATAGACAGTGTCTACAGCCTTTTGAACACCAAAACAAAATCCAGATTTGGGGGATATAATTATCTCCAACAATAAATCCTCCTCACCTTAATCCATTAGTTTTCTTAAATTATTTTCCATATCTTTGGATATTCTATGTAATTGCTCATTACTTACTCTTTTACCATAGTATTTACTATACGCTATAGGTTCTCCTACCTTCACAGTAATGCGTCTGAAACATCTATACCCACCACATACGGCAACTGGAACAACTGGCGCTCTGGCTCTTATAGCTATAGAGGCCATTCCATCTGCAAAGCTCTGCAGTTCACCAGATTTACTTCTAGTTCCCTCAGGAAACATACCCAAAACTTCATCTTGCTTTAATATTTTGAGGGAATGTTTTATAGCAGATATATCTACTTTGTCCCTTTTTATTGAAAAAGCGCCAAGTTTTTTAATTATAAATCCAAATACAGGTATTTGGAATAATTCCGCTTTAGCCATAAAATTTATCTTTCTTGGCATCAAAACCCCAAGTACTACTGGATCAAAATTAGAAGTATGATTGGAATATACTATTATCTTTCCCTCTTTGGGGAAGTTCTCCAACCCCTCTACCTTTGGCCAAAATAGTAAATATATAAATGGCAAAACTACAATCTTCGCAAATTTATAGAACACACCACAACCTCCCTAGCATATGAAAACACGATCATTTATTATTTGTATTATTGTGTCGACTACCTTTTCTATGCTCTTATCAGTTGTATCTACTACGATGGCATCATCTGCTTTTTTTAATGGAGCAAATTCTCTTGTACTGTCAGATCTATCTCTCTGCTCTATATCCTTTATAATGGAATCTAAGTCTTTGTGTTCACCACGCTCTCCATATTCAAGCCATCGTCGCTTGGCTCTTTCCTCTAAAGAGGCAGTTAGAAATATCTTTACATCGGCATCAGGAAATACATATGTGCCTATATCTCTACCATCCATAACTATAGATTTATCTTTCCCTATTGTTCTTTGAATATCTACAAGTTTTTTTCGAACTTCAGGTAATGTAGCAACATAAGAAGCAGCATTTGAAACCGCCGTTGTTCGTATCTTATCAGATATATCCACGCCATCCAATATTATATTTTGACTATTATTTTCGAATGTTATATATATGTGAGTATTATTTAAAAGCTCTGATATTGCTTGCATGTCTTTCAAATCTATATCTTCTTGCAGACATTTAAATCCAATAGCCCTATACATAGCTCCTGTGTCTAGATATATTATATCCAACCTGTCTGCAATTTGCTTAGCAATAGTGCTCTTTCCTGCACCTGCTGGTCCATCTATTGCAATTTTAATCGGTTTCATCACTACTTAAGCAACTCCCTTTTTGCATCTTTATAATATCTGGTCTCAATACAACTGCTCCTTCTTGATATATATGAAAAACTTCAGTTTCTTGCGCTCTTTGAGTAAGCATGAGCACTCTAATACAACTATCAAGACTATCTATTACATTCATTTCCTGACAACATAGAAGCGGGGTATTAGTAAGTCCCATCTCCCTGGCGGCTACTGCCGGGTATACCGATTTGACATCATCGGTCACTGTAAATAATATATAAACAATTTGAGCCTCCCTCAAATTGTTTTTTTCTATGATTGCAGACAAGAGCTCTCTTGTCTTTAATTTAACTTCATCTACTTCATCATAATCTACTGTTGTGGCTCCCCTGATTGCCTGTAAAAACACTTATTATCACCTCAAATAGACCTATGGCCAAGACCAATCGTAACTTCATTTAAGTGAAGTAACCCTATTCCAAAAAACAAGGCAACACACACATGATCATTATATCGTGCAATACCAATTTTACCTCCAATATTTAGCCCTATAGCCTTTGATATCATTTGAGAGAACGCCTCATGAGCTGCTCCTGCCACCGCTCCCTCTTCAGCATGGGTATCTTTTATTACACCTTCCCTCTTTGCCGCAACTACACACCTCTCTATGATTTTAGTAGCAGATGATACAAATTCACCACCATAATCCACAGCAGCAGTATGTACACCCGTTTTAAGAAATTCCTCTTTTAAAATTCTTTCTTCTTCTCTACTCTGAGTCAAGCTCATCTGTATAGCTATTCTTGATATTTCTTTACTCCCGAGGGCATCCATAGTATCCCTCCCTCCAATACAATTAATCTAAATACCATTATAGTCTAGTAAAAGCAATACTACAAGATAATTTTTGTCAAGAAGAAATATATACTGATTCAATGACACCAATACAAATATGAATTCATCTCAAATATAGACATATATTTAATATACAAAGAAGATATAACTGCTCTCAACAAAAAAGCTGTGATTTCAAACACGAAAGTATAGTATTGAAATATGGTGAGTCAATTTCATTCGCCTTCTTTTTTTACATATACATTATATTTACTCCATATATCTTCTAATCTGCAAAAATTAGAGGATATATCCTCTTTGTGTCTCAAACCAATGGCCACTATAAGCGCATTTATAAGACTTAAAGGGGCTACAAGTGAATCAACAAAAGATGCCATATCGCTTCGAGCTAATAGTGTGTGATCTGCGTATGCAGTGAGGGGAGATAGATAGGTGTCAGTAATCGCTACAATCTCGGTTCCCTTATCTCTAGCAAATTTCATAGCCTCTATGGTACGCGTAGCATATCGTGGAAAACTTATGCCTATTAAAATGTCTCCCTTATGTATATGCATAAGTTGCTCGAATATATCATTCACGCCTGATGTAACAATCCTTACATTATCGAACATGAAACTTAGATAATAACCCATAAACTCGGCCAACGGTGCTGCACTCCTAAGACCCAACACATATATATTATCTGCCATGAGTATCTTTTCTACAACTTCTTCAAAGACCCCATTATCTATTTCATCAATGGTCATCTGGATATTATTCATGTCTGCTTTGAGTACGTTTTTAAGTACTTTCGATTGATCTAGCTCGGATGTCATCTCAATTCGTTGCACTGTCGTAAGCTTATTGCGTACCAATTCTTGCAATGCTTTCTGAAGACTAGGATAACCATCATAATTCAATGCATTCGCAAATCTGACTACAGTTGACTCGCTAACGCCTACCTTTCTTCCTAATTTAGAAGCAGTCATAAATGCAGCCTTATCATAGTTATTCAAAATATATTCAGCAATAAGCTTTTGGCCTTTACTCATATTTTTATGGTGCGCGTTTATTCTATATATTAAATCTTGATTCCCCTGCATGGTAGCCCTCCTAAAATCAAAGCATTTGATAATATTCTACCATATATGACCTGTTTTGCAAACAGTCTGTAGCGTGATATTCCTCCATAAAAGCATGAATATTCTCATCTAAATTCAATGAATACATAAGCTTTTAAATGCATAAATATAATTTTGATTACTAGTCATCAAAATTATATTTATGCCCCTCATCTAATACTGAACTTTCTTTCAATATATCCAACATTTTATAATTAGTGAGATCGTATTGTATAGGAGTTATAGAGACGTATTTATTATATACTGCATTTATATCTGTATCATCTACCATATGATCATTATCAATTTCCCCAGTAAGCCAATAATAGGGATTCCCCCTTGGATCCTCTCGCTCTATATAGCCTTCTTTATATTTTCTTATACCTAATTTTGTGAATTTTATACCCTTAATCTCATCTCTAGAGGTATTGGGCACATTTACATTAAATAACATATCATTGGGAAACTCATTTTCCATAAGTTTAGTCCCAAGTAAATAAGCTGTCTCAGCTGCATAAGAAAAATCTACATCATCAAAACCTGCAAGAGAGACTGCAATAGAGGGAATACCTAGTAGACAACCTTCCATAGCAGCAGATACTGTCCCTGAATATACAATATCTGTTCCTAGATTTGCACCTCTATTTATACCAGAAAATATTATATCTGGTCTGTCGTCCATTAATATATCCACTCCTATCTTTACACAGTCAGCTGGCGTACCATTTACCGCATATGCCTCTACAGTGGTGTGGGACCAATTTATCTTCTTTACACGCAGTGGGCTATGCATAGTAATGGCATGGCCTGTTGCACTCATCTCCATATCAGGTGCCACAACGGTAATTTTGCCCATTTTTCTAAGCTTATTCGCTAAATGTTTTATACCCTCTGCAAATATTCCATCATCATTTGAAACCAATATGTTCATATTCTCACCCTTATCTTCATTTATTAAATTATTATATTATAATTTGCCATGCATTTACAAATAATATTTTATAGTTTGCACTACTTTACTAAATTTCTTAAGTATATATGAGGAGGATATTACTTGATACAAATTGATGATGCAGGAAGTGGTAGTCTGATTGGCGGCACATGTATAGGAGCTATTAGAGTAGAAACCAGTGAATTTTATCATGAATTTGTCCCAATTGATTGCTATGTAGGATACGATTTTCAATCTAAGCAATACTTGAAGAAGACAGACGAAATAGTGTTTAAATTATTGGAAAAACTACGGGCAAACAAAGATGAAACTATAGAGATTTGCCAAGGTTATATGTTTGACAATACAAGAAGTATATTGGAAAAAGAAGGGTATCAGGTATCCAGCACAAAAATAGGAGAGCCCCTTCAAGATATTATTGAAAATACATTCCAAAATTATGCTTTAAGCTTAGGAGTTCCTGCCCAATATGTAAAATATACAAAATATCCTCTTCATTTTCATAGAATACTAAGATGGGTATACGCTGATTACGAAAATAGAGCATCACTCTGCAAGACTGGTTGGAAAAGCTGGAAAAGATATGGTTGTTTAACACCCGATATCTGCTATGGCATATTAAATATGGACAACTATATATGTTTAAAATGTGGGAAAGATATAATAAAAGGTAGCAGAGTGAAAATATTGAAGTATTTTAGTAACTGCAAAAATATAATATACCTTCATACTAGATGTTAGTAATTTAAAGAGGAGGCTATATAGCCTCCTCCATGAGTTCTTAAATAGGATGCACTTGATTATCCTTATCCAATATGGTACTGTCTATTTTATATTTCTGGGCTTGTCTATATTCAAAATATTTCATAGCCACCTGGGGAAATAGAGCATATGACAACACATCTTCATCTTGCTCTATATATTCCTTTATCTCATCTCTATATTTATCGAGTGCAGGTTCTAACAGATCTGCAGGCCTACATTCAATTACGTCAGAATCGCCTATAAGCTTTTCTTTTATATCTTCACTTATGGCGGCTGGTGGTCTACCATACTTACCACGAACGTAA
>CALKWW010000100.1 GCA_938003945.1 uncultured Bacillota bacterium
TTATTATATTAATTGTAGGAATAATATTTTTATCCATAGGCTTCATAAGATATCATCTTAAATATAAAAAACTCAGAGATATAGTTGAAGGTCTGGATAGAAGATATTTGATTACAGAAATACTAGATAGACCTGCCAATAGCGAAGCGGCTTTTTATTATGATCTGCTTAAAAGTGCCAATCGGGATATGGTTACAGAGCTAGCAGAAAATAGAGCAGAATATCTTGACTACCGAGAATTTATAGAAGAGTGGATTCACGAGATGAAGACGCCACTTACCACTATATCCATGTTAAACACTGACGATGTTGAATATCAAAAGAAACTAAAGCGACAATTTATCAAACTTTCAGACCTACTTGATATGAGCCTTTACTACATTCGTTCTAATACATTGGAAAAAGATTATCAGGTTCAAAAAATAAATCTGGCTGGACTAGTACACCAGACGATACTAAAAGAGAAGGATCGGCTTCTCGTCAAGAATATTGTTCTTAATGTGGACTGTGACGAAGATACTTTCGTCTATGCTGATGAAAAATGGATTGCCTTTATATTACATCAGATTATGCTCAATGCAATTCAGTATGTAGATAGTCGAGGAGAGATTTCAATATTTGAGTGCGAAGACGTAGAAAATATTCGATTAATGATTCGGGATAATGGATGTGGCATTTCCGCGGCGGACCTACCAAGAGTTTTTGAGAAGGGTTTTACAGGACGCAATAAAAAAAGAGATAAGGCATCGGGCATTGGGCTATATCTATGTAAGAAGAGTGCTGATAAGATGGGGATAGGACTTGATATTGAATCCGGAGAAGGGGAGTATACCGAAGTTACAATTTGTTTTCCAAAAGGGCGTTTTCATCGGGAGGTACTAGATTAAGACCTTTCAAGTCTGTAAGATGACATTTTAATCCCTTTATAGGAGAATAGTTATAGGGAGGGATTAAAATGGAACCGATTTTAAAAGTACAGCATTTAGAAAAATACTATGGAAAAGGTAGTGTGATAACAAAGGCATTAGATGATGTTTCTTTCCAAGTGGAGGAGGGTGAATTTTTAGGGATTATGGGGGCATCGGGAAGTGGAAAGTCCACATTACTCAACTGTGTATCTACTATAGATACGCCAACTGGCGGTAAGATTATTTTAAATGGTAGAGATGTGACGAGAATTTCCGATAGAGAAATAGCCAAATTTAGACGTACTAATTTAGGGTTTGTCTTTCAGGAGTTTAATCTATTAGATACCTTAACAGTAGGTGAAAATATAGGACTTTCACTGGCTATAAACCATATAGATAGAGATAAGGTTGCCCATAGAGTTAGGAGAATTTCTGAGATTTTAGGGATAGAAGATATTATAGACAAGTTTCCCTATGAGATATCTGGAGGACAAAGGCAGCGATGCGCCTGCGCTAGGGCACTTATAAATAGCCCATCATTAATTATGGCTGATGAGCCGACAGGAGCGCTAGATTCCCATTCGTCCATGTTATTGCTGGATACTTTGGTGAAGATGAATGAAAGATATAGGGCAACTATCCTTCTAGTTACCCATGACATTTTTTCAGCTAGTTTTTGTAGCCGAGTCTTATTCTTACGAGATGGTAAAATCTTTACAGAAATAGTGCGAGGCAATAAGGATCGAAAAACTTTCTATAATGAGATTATAGATATTATGGCAGTATTGGGCGGTGAAACCAATGCTATTTAAGTTATCGCTGCGAAATGCACGTAGAACCATAGGAAATTATCTGATATATATATTGACGGTATCTATATCTATTGCCTTTATCTATGCAATTAGTGGATTGGTATTTCACCCTGATATTCAAAATTTATCGACAATGAGTTCGGGTCTTTTTCTATTATTGCTAGGAACTTCCTGTCTTGTAGTCATAGTCATTGCATGGCTAGTAAGATATATGACTAAGTATATACTTGAAAGAAGGAGCAAAGAATTTGGGACCTATATGTTACTGGGGATTGAGAGTAGAGATATTGCAAGACTCTATAGATTTGAGCAGATTTTCCTAGGCGTACTGTCCACGTGTCTGGGGCTTGCCATAGGGACTATTTTATTAGAGGTAATTAAGGCCATTGTTTTTCGTTTTATGGACTTGGGATATACATTGACGATTCATTTTTCTTTGAAGGCATTGATTACAACGTTTTTATCTGTAATTGCTATTTATTTCTTCGCCTTGATAGACAGCGGTCAGTTTTTTAGAAGACAAAAAATCGTAGATCTAATGTCTTTTGACAGACAAAATCAATTATTGCAACTCAAAGGCAGGAGGCAAAGACTCTCAGTATTTATTGTATCTCTACTATTTATCATAGTGACTCTTTTTTGTATAGAATATCAATTTAATAAATATCCCATTACAGTTTGGGTTGTTGCAGTAAGTTTTGTGATTCTTGTCATTTCAATCTATGGGGTTACAGCGAGTTTGCCTGCTATGCTCATTAAAGCATTTTTGAGGGGAAATAACCGGTATACGGAAAGAGTGATTCCGGTCAGATTTTTTAATTCGAAAATCAATGAAATATCTAAAAAGCTAGGAACTTTAACAGTTATATTTGTTGTTGCTTTTTCTTCATTAATGGCTGCTATGTTTTTTTCCAACTATTACATGGATCAGATGGAGGAGTTAAATAATTATGACTTGATGCTGCGTTGGGATGATATGGAATATGTAAATGGAGTCCATCAAATTGTTCAACAATATGATATAGAGGCAAATGCGTCCATATCTGTCTATGAGGATGAGGCAGGATCATTACATGATGAATTTAAAGATACTAATGTTGTTGCCGAAAATCGAAGGGAAGATACCATCATAGGATTGACGGACTATAATGCCCTTCGGTCTTTGGCTGGATATCCCGTGGTATCTCTTCCAGAACATGGATTTATTCTCCAGACCAGTTCGACAGCAAAAGATCAATTGAAAGATCTAATCAAAAAAGATGTTTATGAAATATTTGGAGAGCCTATGGAGCTAAGCGCTATCCATAGCGAGACAATGAATACCGTAGATGTAAATTTCACTAACTATTATATAGTTGTAGGCGATGATGTATTGATAGGTAAGAAACCTGTTACACGAGTCCATCTTTGGAAGCTGAGGAATAAGAATTCTGAGTCCCTACATGATGACCTTCTTGCCTATGCCAAGAGAGAAGGAAAGGGAACGAGAAATGTTCAGTATTGGGATGGCAGCCAAGAGATTGATCTAGCTCATAATTTTTCCATTAGAGGTGAGCTCATGGAAGAGGGAAAATCTATGATGGTTGTCCTAATAACATCTCTATACTATATTGCCATGATATTTTGCGCTATATTGGCTACAATTCTAGCCATATCTATGGTAGGGGATGCCGCAAAATATAGATATCGATATGACATTCTAATGAAAATGGGGTATGATTTGTCAAGTGTTGATAAACTCATACTAAATCAGATACTCGGCATTTTTGGATTTCCTCTAATTCTAGGTATACCTGTTACGGCCTCTATTACATACAGTGTATCTCATATTTTTTCAGGATATGTATCAAAGGGATTTTTCTTAAAGAGTGCAGG
>CALKWW010000101.1 GCA_938003945.1 uncultured Bacillota bacterium
TTGGGGATATCCACAGGATATAGCAAATGCCGTATCCCTATTTTGTTCTGATAAATTGGATTTTTCAACGGCAGAGGTTATAAATGTAGATGGAGGATTCCATATAAGGAGGTTATAGAATGGATAAGAGGACAGTCAATTTAGAAGGCATAGATTTTGATATATATTCACTAAACACAATAATAGTAGGTACAGGTGCAGCAGGTTTTAATGCTGCTGACGCCCTCCATTCATTGGGACAGCATGATATTGCCATATTGACAGAAGGAATTGATATGGGAACTTCTAGAAATACAGGTTCCGATAAACAGACCTATTATAAATTAACTCTTGCAGGAGATGAACCAGATTCTATAGAAGCCATGGCACAGACTTTATTTGATGGAGGGTCTATGCATGGAGATATTGCTCTTGTGGAGGCTGCCCTCTCAGCAAGATGCTTCTATAAATTGGTGAACATAGGTGTACCATTCCCTCATAACAGATATGGCGAATATGTGGGCTATAAAACAGACCACGATCCTAGGCAACGGGCTACTTCATGTGGTCCTTTAACTTCTAAATTCATGACGGAAAAACTGGAAGCTCAGGTAGAGGACAAAGGTATAACCATATTTGATGGATACTTAGTTATAGGTATATTGACATCTAAAGAAGAAAAAAGCATAGGACTCATAGCTTTGGATATGGATAAATTAGATAGTCCTAACATGGGAATAACTTTGTTTAACTGTACCAATATAATATATGCCACAGGAGGACCTGCAGGCATATATCTCACATCCGTATATCCTGAGAGTCAAATAGGTGCATCAGGGATAGCATATGAAGCAGGGGCTAAGGGTATAAACTTGACTGAATCTCAATATGGCATAGCATCTATAAAGTTTAGATGGAACCTCTCTGGTACATATCAGCAAGTCATTCCTCGATATGTATCTACAGATAAGGATGGTAACGACGAGAGGGAATTTCTAGATGAATATTTTGATGAGCCAGGGAAGATGTTAGATGCAATATTCTTAAAGGGATATCAGTGGCCATTTGATCCTCGGAAAATAGATAACTATGGCTCATCGCTCATTGACATACTAGTATACAATGAGACACAGATAAAAGGTAGGAGGGTATTTTTAGACTTTACCCGAAATCCAAGCTGGGGAAGTAAAGACGGAGAGTTCGACTTTTCACTTCTTGGAGGGGAGAGTTATGAATATCTTAGAAATTCTCAAGCGCTATTTGGTACTCCCATAGAGAGATTGGCCAAGATGAATGAGCCAGCCATTGAGCTCTATAAGTCAAATGGCATAGACATAACTAGAGAATACTTGGAGATTGATGTATGTGCCCAGCATAACAATGGTGGTTTACTTGGGGACATCTGGTATGAGAGTAACCTAAAACATTTTTTTCCCGTTGGAGAGGTAAATGGCACCTTTGGCATATATAGACCAGGGGGTAGTGCTTTGAACTCTACACAGGTGGGAAGTTTTAGAGCTGCCCAGTACATTAACGCAAATTATGATCAACCACCTCTACCAGTGGAGGATTTTCTTAACACTGCTAAAAAACAGATAATGGATAGAGTAGACATTGCTAAGAGATTTAGTGCTAACTTAGGTAAAAAGTCTAATATATTAGATTTTAGAAAGAGTCTACAACGACGGATGACAAGGGCAGGTGCTCATATAAGGTCATTGGATGAATGCGAAAAGGCAATAGCGGAATGTTCAAAAGAGTGGAAGGACCTTACATCTAATACTATGCTTGCCTCAATTGATGAACTTCCTGATGCATTTAGGAATAGGGATATTTTACTTACTCAATATGTGTATTTAAATGCCATCAAGGCATATATAGAGGCAGGTGGGAGGAGTAGGGGGTCATATCTTGTACATGATGATGAAGGTAGGATTCCCATAGAGGGGCTACCAGAGGAGTTTAAGTTTTCTCTAGATGATGGTAACCTTACAGATAAGGTGGCTGAAGTAGGGCTTGAAATAGATGGGGAACAATTGATGTGTAATGTAGAATGGAAACCAGTAAGGCCTATACCCACAGAGGACAATTGGTTTGAGAATGTATGGAATGCTTACCGTAGCGGTAGCGTAATAAGGTAGGGCGTAAAGGGCGATTTTTTCGCCCTTTACCACTTTAAAAGTTTTTTATGAGAGGAGAGATTATTATGGTTCCCAAAATAGGACTTATAGGTATAAATGGCTTTGGCGCAACTCATGGACGAGTTATACTGGATTTAATTGAGAGAGGGGACATAGAATGTAGCGCCTTTGCAGATATAAAAGTGGATCCGAAAGGCCATATATACAGGGGTTTGGTGGGAAAAGGGGCAAAATACTATAAAGATTATGATGTCATGCTGGACAATCATAGGGATATAAATTTTGTAGTAATTGCAACACCTATTCCCCTTCATAAGCCAATGGCAGTGAATGCTCTACGCAAGGGCTTTAATGTCTTATTGGAGAAACCACCTGCTGTAACCATACAGGATATAGATGAAATAATAAAGGCAAGTCAAGAATCAGGGCAGTTATGCGCCGTGGATTTCCAGAACACATCCCATAGGTCATTTTTGCAGTTAAATGAGATAGCAGAGCAAGGGAAACTTGGCAATATACGTAGAGTAGTGGGAGTTGGTATGTGGAAGCGAACTGATGACTACTATGAAAGGACTTCATGGGCAGGGAAATTAGTCCACAATGGTCACTATGTATTGGATGGCACTATAAATAATCCGCTTGCGCATCTATTAAATAATTGCCTTATAGTAGCAGGCAGGGGCGATGCTAAAAAGGCAGTACCTAAGGAGGTTCAGGCAGAGCTGTATAAAGGACACAGAATAGAAGGAGAAGATACAACTTGTGTGAGAATACGTACTGAAAATGCTGTAGAGGTTCTGTTCTATGCAACTCTGTGCTATACTACTAATGATACTCCATATATAATAGTTTATGGAGATAAAGGTAAGGCTATGTGGACATATGACAATGATCTAAATGTAGAATACAAAGATGGGGAAAAGGAGAGTTTCTCCTATGAAAGTGAGCCACTTATAGAAAATATGTATTATAATTTAATAGATGTAATCCAGGGAAGGACGTCTAGAGTACTATCCTCAATAGAGGATTGCAGGAGTTTTATGTTGGCATCAAATGGTGCATTTGAATCAAGTAGGGATACTATTAAAATTCCGGATGAATATATTACAAGGAAAGAGGAAGGCAGTACAGTAGCTACGTATATAGATGACATAGAGGAGATAATAAAAAGAGCTTCTCAGAGTGGAAAGTTATTTTCCGAGCTCTGTGTTGAATGGGCAGTAAGTACCAAGCCTTTTTCATTAGATGGATATAAGGAGTTTGTGATGTTTAAGTAAAGGTCAAAGCTGTTTTATTAGGGGAGGTTATATAATGGCATTCAAAATTGTGACATTTGGAGAGATAATGCTAAGGCTCACTCCACCAGGTTATGAGAGACTCATGCAGGCTAGAAATTTAGAGATGATATATGGTGGTGCAGAGGCAAATGTGGCTGTGTCCCTTGCTAGATTTGGTATTGAATCAAGATATGTGACAAAGCTACCTAAAAACCCACTTGGAGATGGGGCTCTAGACGAGCTCCGGCGATATGGTGTAGATACCAGCTTCATAGTGAGGGGTGGAGATAGGCTCGGTGTCTATTATATGGAGAGGGGGGCATCCCTTCGTGGTTCAGATGTTATATATGATAGGGCAGGCTCGGCAATTGCAAATGCTGTCTCATCGGATTTTAATTGGGACGAGATATTTGCCGGCGCCGGCTGGTTTCACTTTACTGGAATAACTCCTGCTTTGGGAGGCGAGCTATTCGATATAACCATGGAAGCATGTAAGGTAGCTAAAGCTAGAGGAATTACTATTAGCTGTGATATAAACTTTAGGACAAAGCTATGGGATGCCAAGACTGCAGGTGAAAGCCTTGGAAAGTTACTTGAATATGTAGACGTCTGTATTGTAAATGAGGAGCATGCAGGTGAGCTTTTTGGTATATATGCTCCTGGTAAAGAAAAGGATCGAGATGCTTTTAATAGAGATATGGCCTTATATGTATCAGAGGAATTGAAGGAGAGATTTGATCTTCAAAAGGTAGCCATAACTTATAGGAGAACTATATCTGCAAATGAAAATATATGGTGGGCTACACTATATGATGGAGGAGATGTATATATATCTCCTAAATATCGCATAGAGATCATAGATAGGGTAGGTAGTGGAGATGCATTTGCTGCAGGACTTATATATGGGCTTGTCGATAGTGAAAAACCCCAGTTTGCCGTAGAGTTTGGTGCAGCCTGTTGTGCACTAAAACATACAATAGAAGGCGATTTTAATCATGTGTATGTGGATGAAGTAAAAAAGCTTATGGATGGAAATGGGGGAGGCAGGGTTAGTAGATAGGATTATTCGCTTATTGTAAAAGGCACCATATTGGTATATAATTGGCTGTAGATATATCAAAGAGGGGGAGTCTAATGAAGCGGCAAGATGAGAGAATTGCCTATTTGATAGCCCTACCGGCTATAATATTGGCATTTATATTTAAGTTATTCCCATTGGTTGGTGCCTTTAAATTGCCTTTTATTGACTACAGGATTACCACTGGCATGGGAGGCAGTAATTACATAGGATTCAACAATTTCTCCAATCTTTTTTCTGCATATTATTTTAGGCGCTTGGTGTCCAACACCTTTATATTGAAAATTGGTTTTGTGTTTTTATCTGGAATTATAGCCTTTATACTGGGAATAGCATTAAGTAATATAAAGAAGGAATGGCTTAGATATACTTTTGTAATATTATTTACTATTCCATTTTTTATTCCCGTCTCAGTATTTTGTTATATGGTATTGGTCATACTCCAACTTCACCCCCTTCCGTTTCTGCCTTCTATAGAACAGTTATTGGAGCCAGAGTGGTTTCGTCTAATATATATAATATTGGAATCCTTTAGGGCTAGTGGAATACTTTCTATAATTGTGTTTTATTTTATCAAGACTAAGGGTAGGGAAGGTGGTACTAGAAGGGCGATTGCTGCTAAAGCTATTGCATTATTCTTATTTGTCCAGCTCTCTTCTATAATGACTGTGAACTTTGAGATGCTAAACGAATTTATAAGTCCCCTTGCAGATAGCACGGCAGACACATTGGACACTTTCATATTCAAAAATGGGATAATAAATGGAGATGTAAATCAGGCTTCTTCTATATGGTTTTTGAGGTTTATAATTCAGCTTCCTATAACAATTGGGGTATATTATATAATAAAAAATGCATATTATGAGGAACTCATAGATAGGGAAGATTTAGAATACGATGTTGAGGCTTCATATGAGGTTGAACTTGAAGCAATAAAAGAAGAGAAATCGGAATATGAGGAATCTAGTAAGTCGTGGGGGGTAGTTATATGCCTCATATATACATTAATACTTATATTGCCCATTGTATCCATTTTGGGTATTGATGGAGATAGAACGAGTTACCAATTTCAGAATACAGCTATATCAACCTCATTTATACGATATATAGTACTAACATTTATGGCTGCTTTATTGAATTTTGTGATTACTATATTACTAGCATATCCTCTTACTATATCCAACTCAAAGGACAAGATAGTATATGAAATATTTCTACTTATATTGCTTGTATCTGGACAAGGGGGAATCCATGAATATATATACTATAAAAATCTTGGCTTTGTAAATACGGTATACCCCTACGTACTAAATGGTTTCTTTTCAGTGATGAATATATTTGTATTAGGGAGTATATATACAAGTCAATATCCATTTTCTAGCTTTAAGAAATATATACATAGAATATACAGACCAGCAATTGCCTTGGCAGGTCTTCAATTCATTGGTATATGGAATTCTTACTATCCATCCCAAATTTTATATTTGCATAATCCTAAATCTTTTTCACCTGTAATGCTATTTAAAAGTATAGTTATGGATATGCAAGGAGGTATTGAACCATCACTTCTCATATTAGGTCTTCTAGTGAGCCTTCCTTCTATTGTAATAGGAATAGCTATATGTTTCCTTGCTGACAATCGTGTGCTTATAAGTCGTATGCGAGATTGAAATAGAATGTTTTGCGAGTGATACTATGGAACTAAAAAAACTCCAAAACATTGACGAAAGATGTATAAATATATATAATATGCAAATAGGACTTTTAATTATACTAGATGGAGGATGGAAACATGGAAAAGACAGGACAACGAGAACAATGGGGTTCCAGGCTTGGCTTTATATTAGCTACAGCTGGTTCCGCGGTAGGACTGGGAAATATATGGAGATTTCCCTACGCAGCTGGTGAAAATGGAGGAGCTGCTTTTATTATTATCTATCTTATCGCAGTCATATTAATTGGTTTTCCCCTGATGTGTACCGAAGTTGCCCTAGGGAGAAAGACACAGAAAAATCCAGTGGGTGCTTTTTCTGCTTTAGCTCCAGGTAAACCTTGGCGAATAGTGGGAATGTTGATTGTGATAGTGGCTGCCTTTATACTCTCTTATTATTCGATAATTGGAGGCTGGTCTTTGGCATATATGACAAAGTCGGTAGCAGCTGGTTTTAAACCTGGAGTCAACTATGAAGAGTTATTTGGAGGACATATTTCAAAAATAGGTGAGCCTATACTATGGCACGGTTTGTTTATGATACTTACATTGGCAATAATTGAGTCGGGTGTCATCAAAGGTATTCAAAAATGGTCTAAGATTTTAATGCCATCTCTATTTTTCTTGCTAATTGCAATGGCAATCAGGTCCCTCACTTTGCCTGGTGCATCGGGAGGAATTGAATTCTTCTTAAAGCCTGACTTTAGCAAGATAACTTTCAGTACTATACAAGCTGCTATAAGTCAGGCTTTTTATTCTTTAAGTATTGGGATGGGCCCACTTATAACTTATGGTAGCTATCTAAGTAGAGATGACAATATTCCCGACAATGTAGGTTGGGTGGCAGGAATGGATACATTAGTGGCAATAATTGCGGGACTTGCTATATTCCCGGCGGTTTTTGCCATGGGCTATGATCCTGACGCAGGTGCTGGATTAGCATTTATAACCCTCCCTGCTGTGTTTTCCCAGATGCCAGGAGGAAGTGTATTTGGATTTATATTTTTCTTATTGCTTAGCGTAGCTGCTTTAACTTCGTCAATGTCCCTATTAGAAGTGGTGGTAGCATGGTTGATAGATGAAAGGGGCTGGGAACGAAAAAAGGCTTCAATAGGGTTGGGAATCATAGTATTTATAATAGGATTACCTGCAACACTTGGATATAGTGTATTAAGTGATGTAAAGTTTTTAGGTATGGATCTATTAGATACCTATGATTTTATAACCAACAACATGGTTCTTCCAATAACAGGACTATTCACTTGTCTATTTGCAGCTTATGTATGGAAGACGGAAAATGTCATGGAAGAGATCAATAATCCCAAGGGGAAGATTTCGTTTGGATCACTCTATAGGATATTGATTATGGTCATAATTCCAATTGCTGTATGTTTTATAATGATTATGAACTTAATTGAAAAGTTTGGAGCATAATAGGAGGGGAGCCAAAGTGGCTCCCTTTTTAGTTTTAAGGAGGTTTTTTTCATATGATTCAAGGTAAAGATTACATAGGAGTAGGTGTGGGTGCTATAATTCTAAATGAAACAGGAGAGGTATTACTATTATTGCGGGAGAAGGCTCCGGAGGCAGGTTATTGGTCTATACCTGGGGGAAAGGTGGAATTATTCGAGACTATGGAGGATGCCATTAAAAGAGAGGTCAAAGAAGAGCTTGATATAGATATTGAGCTTATTGATCTTGTAGGCGTCACAGATCATATAGTGGAAGCTGAAGAGGCCCACTGGGTGGCTCCTACATTTTTAGCTGAGATAGTGGGAGGACAGGTTAAAAATATGGAGCCTAGTAAGCATGGAGGGGTTAGATGGTTCCCAATTGACGATCTGCCCGAAAATATTACAATCACAACTCAGAGGGGAATGGAGTTTCTACATATGAAAAATATGGTATAATAATATATGGTTAGCTAAATACGAAGACTAAGGCAAATGGAAGAGCTGATGATTCTATATAAAAGGTTCATAAGTTTGATATTAGTCTTAAATTTGACTAATCATAAAATAAAGCGATGAAAGGATAGAAGATTATGATAAGAGAACGCCTTCAAATAGATAGCCCTCAAGATGTATTAGGCCAAATAGAAAATTTTATACGGGAGAGGGTAGCTAAATACCATAGAGACGGATGTATACTGGGGATAAGTGGTGGATTGGACTCAGCCCTTACTGCATATATAGCAGCTAGGGCTGTGGGCAAAGAAAATGTGATGGGTCTTTTTATGCCTGAGAGGGATACGAGTAAAGCCACATATACAGATGCTCGTATGCTATCTAAAATTTTAGGTATTTGTTTTAAGGAGATAGATATAAAGCCAATAATTAGAAAGATGGGTGTATATTCCCTTCAACCACCTGCCTTCTATGTACCACGTGGTCTTCAGGAGAAGTATGTATATAATAAAAACAAAAAACATTCTAAGGAGAATGAGCCTACTTTTCTTAGGATGTTAAAGGGAGGCGATGGGGATCGGGAATTACAGAAGCATATGGCGTACTTAAATACTAAACAGCGTATTCGTATGACATATATATATTATTATGCAGAGCTCAATAATTTACTTGTTTTAGGCAATCTCAATAAAAGTGAGTATATGACAGGATTCTATGTAAAATATGGTGATTCAGCAAGTGATATACAGCCTCTTGCCCCATTTTATAAGTCACAGATAATACAGTTATCTAGGAGTATGATGGTACCAGATAGTATTATAAATAAATCCCCTGCCCCTGATCTTATGCCTGGTATGAACGATGAAGAGATATTAAATATATCCTATGATAGCTTGGATGTAATACTAGTTGGATTAGATATGGGAGTGGATGATGATACAATAGCCAATGAGGCAGGTGTAGATAAATCTAATATAGCATATGTAAAGAGGCTTATTGAATTATCTGATGTACGTAGGAGAGACATTGATAGTCCAAATATAGAATTCATTAATTGATTTCAAATGAAGGTGAATAGGTTTGGTTAAAGATAAAATAATAGATATACATGCACATATATTTCCAGAAAAGATTGCGAAGAAAGCAACAAGATCTACAGGATATTACTATGGAATTCCCATGTATGGGAATGGGACAGTTTCAGACCTATGTGAGAATGGCAGTAAAATTGGGGTATATAGATATGTGGTTCATTCTACTGCTACAAGGGCAGAACAAGTGCAGTCGGTAAATGATTTTATTGCCTCAGTCCAAAGAAGCAATGATTCATTTATAGGATTTGGTACCCTTCATCCTGAATTTGACGATATTGAAGGTGAAGTTGAGAGGATTTTGTCTCTTGGACTAAAGGGGATAAAGCTCCATCCAGATTTCCAAAGATTTAATATAGATGATAGACGTGCCATGTCCATATACGAGGCAATAGAGGGTAGGCTTCCTTTGCTCATACATATGGGGGATGAGAGAAGAACTTTTTCTCATCCAAAGAGACTTGCCCATGTACTAGATATATTTCCCAATCTCATTGTTATAGCCGCCCATATGGGAGGATATAGGATGTGGGATGAGTCTATGGAATACCTCGTGGGAAGGGACGTCTATTTTGATACATCAAGTACACTTATGTTTCTAGATAGTGATAGGGTTGTAGAGATGATAAGGACACATGGACCTGAAAGGATATTCTTTGGAGTTGATTATCCAATGTGGTCCCATGAGGAGGAGCTAAAGAGGCTTTGTTCTCTTGGACTTTCAGATGGTGAATTAGAACTTATTTTGTGTAAAAATGCATATAGGTGTTTTGACACATGGATGTAGGTTTAGGTATAAAGTAGAGGTCCAGCTAATTATATGCTGAAGAATTCTTTTATGAGCTTATGTAGACTCTACAATTATTGATCTGTGTCATCTATTATGTATACAAGAAAGGGGAATGATTCGCTGTGCAAAAGACCGCGTTTTTTGTATTTCGTGCTGACAGTATGTGTTTTGTCCATGTACTCTTGTATGCTAAAGAACTCTATGATAAAGGGTACGATGCCAAGATAATATTAGAAGGCCAAGGTACGACACTTATTAAGGCACAAGAAGAGAAAGAAAACCCTCTCTACTTGAAAGTCAAGGAATTAGGCCTTATAGATGGGGTATGTCGTGCATGTTCTAATGCTATGGGAGTATTAGCGTATAATGAAAAGTCTGGAATACCCCTCTTGGATGAACTTCAGGGGCATCCCTCTATGGAACGTTATATATCGGAAGGCTATGACATTATAACTCTGTAAAAATTAGTTTATAAAAGGTGAGTCCTATGAACTTTTGGGCTCATTTTTTATTGGAAACTATTATTTGGAATACCCCTCATTTACAGAATCAATCTATTATACTATAATTGACGTAGTGATTAAAATCTTGTCTAAATAGGAGGTTATTTGGTAATGTCAAAAACACTTGATATAAATGATAAACTCTGTGGCGGAGTAATTATGGATGTTGTAAATGTAGAACAGGCAAAGATTGCGGAAGCTGCCGGCGCAGTGGCAGTAATGGCATTAGAGAGAATTCCCGTGGATATAAGGCGCCATGGTGGAGTTGCTAGAATGTCTGATCCACTGTTGATACAGGAGATACAAGAGGCAGTTTCTATTCCTGTAATGGCTAAGGTGAGGATAGGCCACTTTGTAGAGGCACAGATCTTGGAAGCCCTTGAAGTAGATTATATAGATGAGAGTGAAGTTTTGACACCTGCAGATGAAGAACACCATATAGATAAAAAACAATTTAAAACACCATTTGTCTGTGGCGCAAGAAACTTAGGTGAAGCACTTAGGCGTATCGATGAAGGAGCTTCGATGATTAGAACAAAAGGTGAAGCGGGGACTGGCAATGTGGTTGAAGCAGTAAGGCATATGAGAACTGTAACGAATGATATTAGGGTGTTACAAGATATGTCCGATGTACAGCTTAAAGCTGAAGCCAATAAGATGGGAGTGTCATATGAATTGGTAGAGTCAGTGGTGGAGACTGGCAAATTACCAGTCTTGAATTTTGCTGCCGGAGGTATCGCCACACCTGCAGATGCTGCTTTGATGATGCAACTAGGATGTGAAGGTGTGTTTGTAGGTTCGGGCATATTTAAATCATCTGATCCTAAAAAGCGAGCAAGGGCTATAGTGGAGGCAGTAAAGAAATATGATGATCCAAATGCCCTATTAGAAGTTTCAAGGGGTTTAGGAGAGGCAATGCCAGGAATTGAAATTGATAAACTAGACGAAGGTCAACAATATGCTAAGAGAGGACAATAGGAAATTCATATATGGTTAATGTAATCCTTGTTAGTTCATACCTATTGGAACTAACGAGGATTTTTTTAATTAATCAGTCAAATGAAAGTTATTATCTATTTTAGTAGAATTGTGGATTTCGGAAAAGTCTAAGAATATAGAAATATTTGTTATTTTTTTAACAACATATTCCATGTGGTTTCTGATTAAGTGATTTACCACAAATAATAATATAAAAGGGGGCGGAGCTATGGCAACATCTGCAGCTCTAGATAGTTATAATTTTAGTGATGAGCAATTAAAAAAACTAGATGAACTAATTGATGGCTGTACTACTAAGTCTAATTTAATTCCTGTGCTAGAAGAGATTCAACATTTACTTGGCTTTATTCCAGTAGCTGTGCAAGAAATTATATCTCAAAGAACTGGTATTCCTGAAAATGACATCTATGGTGTGGTGTCATTTTATTCTTATTTTACGATGGAACCCAGAGCTAGACACAGAATTCAAGTATGTGCAGGCACTGCTTGCTATGTAAAAGGTGGCAAGGAGATAGGGGAGTATATAGAGAAAAAACTCAATATAAAGCCCGGGGAGAGCACAGAAGATGGAAGATTTACCTACGAACAGGCTAGATGCTTTGGAACTTGCGGTCTAGCACCAGTTGTAGTGGTAGATGGTAAGGTCTATGGAAAGGTGAAAGTTCAAGATATTGACGAAATATTAGAACAATATAAGTAAGTGGGGTGATGTAATTGTTAGTTAAAGATTTGGCTACATTAGAGGATATAAAAAATGAGGTACTCGAGAAGGGACGTTTTAAGAAAGCTGATAAGAGAGTGAGAGTAACAGTACACATGGGCACCTGTGGTATAGCATCTGGGGCAAAGGATGTACTCGATACATTTAAAGGGCTATTAAAGGATTCTGGGAACAAGGATGTGAAGATAGATACTACAGGCTGTATGGGTATATGTTCAAAGGAACCTCTTGTGACAGTTGAGGTAGTGGGTCAAGAACCTATAATTTACGAATATGTAGATATAGATAAGGCCACCGAGATATTTGATACCCATATAGAAGGTGGAAAAATTGTAAGTAAGTACGCATTTGCACGGGGTAGGGAATGTGAAATAGAAGAGAGGCTCAAGGGTAATGGGAAAGTCAAGAGTCAAGAAGTTCTAGATGACTCTATAAAGGGTATAGAAGAGATACCTTACTTTAGTCTACAAAAGCGAATAGTCATGAGAAATAGGGGAGTTATAGATCCCTTTAAGATAGATGATTATATTGCTAGAGACGGCTATAGAGCAGCATATAAGGCCCTTAGCGAGATGGACCAAGGAGATATTATTGAAACTGTATCAGAATCTGGTTTGAGGGGCCGGGGAGGAGCTGGATTCCCAACTGGACTTAAGTGGAGATTTGCTTCAAAGGCAGAATCTGATCAGAAATATATAATATGTAATGCTGATGAGGGCGATCCAGGGGCATATATGGATAGAAGTGTGCTAGAGAGCGATCCCCATTCAGTAATTGAAGGTATGATAATTGCCGGTAAAGCCATTGGAGCTACAAGGGGATATATATACTGTAGGGCAGAATATCCACTGGCTGTTGAAATATTAAATAGGGCAATATCTCAAGCTAGGCGTTATGGACTTTTAGGAGAAGATATATTTGGTACAGGATTTGACTTTGATATTGCAGTATATGAAGGTGCCGGCGCTTTTGTGTGTGGAGAGGAGACCGCCCTTATAAAATCGATAGAGGGTGGTAGGGGCAATCCTAGGCTCAAGGTTCCTTATCCTGCAGAAAAGGGATTATTTAAGGAGCCTACCATAATAGATAATGTTGAGACATTGGCAAATGTAGCTCCGATTATATTGAATGGCAGTGAGTGGTTTGCCGGTATAGGCACAAAAAAGAGTAAGGGAACAAAGGTATTCTCTATAACTGGAGATATAGAAAATGTTGGATGTATTGAGGTGCCAATAGGTACACCGGTGAGGACAGTCATAGAAGAAATGGCAATCTGTCCAGAGGATGGCAAGAAGATAAAGGCTGTGCAACTTGGTGGTCCATCAGGTGGATGTCTGCCACTAGAGTACTTGGATACACCTTTAGACTATGAACCTCTTCAGGAATTGGGCACTATAATGGGTTCAGGTGGAATGATTGCGATAGCTGAGGATAAGTCAGCGGTTGATATTGCAAGGTTCTTTGTAAAATTCTGTTCAGACGAGTCATGTGGAAAATGTCTACCATGCAGGGAAGGTACAAGGCAGATGGTGAATATATTGGATAAGATATGTAGCGGCAATGGGACTAAAGAGGATATAGATATACTCGAAGACTTGGCACATGTGGTCAAGAAGACTGCCTTGTGCGGACTTGGTAAGACTGCTTCAAATCCAGTTTTGAGTACGCTTAAGTATTTTAGAGATGAGTATGAACAGATAGTTGAATAGATGGAGGGGTGATATTTGTGATTTTTAGTAATTCGTTAGAATATAAAAAATTAACTTGCCAGCTAGATAAGACCAATGACGTGATTACCATAATTGGATGTAATACTTGTATAAGGGTCTCTGGCGCCGGCGGACCAGATAAGATGAAGGAACTGGCACTTAAGCTGAGGGAAGATGGATACAATGTAAAGGATGGTATTATGCTTCCTATAGCGTGCATGGAGCCATATTTAGGCATAGTAGAATTATCCCCTGAAGTAAATACAGTGGTTTCACTGGCTTGTACAGCAGGAGTATCCAATATCAGGAGAAATTATCCACATATTAAAGTGGTGGAGACAGTGGACAATATAGGACTTATAGTGGCAGATACAAATAAAGGTGTTGTAAAGATTGCAATGCCCTATGAGAGACATAGTCATAAACTAGGTGAAGAATATCCCATAGGATCTGACGGAAAGAACAAAATGGAAAAAGAGCAGATACCTATAGAAGTGGGGGTGGAATAGATGATTATATCGCTTAGAGATATAAGTTATGAAGGGCTTAAAGATAAGCTAACCAAGGACGATAAGATTGTACTTTGGAGCTGTAACACATGTATTAAATTCTGTGGCATAGGTGGCTATGACAATATGGTGCTATTAGAGAATATGCTTACAGCAGATGGATATGATGTGATAGGCAAGGAACTGGTGAGCATTGCATGTATGTATTCTCTGACAGAACAACATAGGGACAATCCAGATAAGAGTGAGCTATTTGAAGAGGCAACCACCATAATATGTCTAGCCTGTGAAGATGGATATGAGATTGCAGAGGCAGTATTCAAAGATAAAAAGGTAATTAAGGTTGTCAAGACACTAGGTGTTGGTAACTTCACAATGGACAGGGGTCCAGTACTTACAGCACCATTTGAGTCTACGGGCCTTGAGCAAAGTGATGAGGGTTATTCCTATCCAGAGATTGCAGAAAAATTAGGTCTCTATCCAACTTTCTTTAGTCGAGAAGAGGCTAGGGATGACAGCAGCGAGAATTTAGTGAATATAAATATAAATGGTTCTGATTATAAGGTAAAAGAGAATTTGACTATAATGGAGGCCTGTATGGAAATTGGTATTGAGATCCCCCATCTATGCAGTGCACCTGATCTTACTCCCGATGCTAACTGTAGATTATGCCTGGTCAAGGTAAAGGGTGAGAAGGAACTAGTTCCAGCATGTGCAGTTTCTGTAGAAGATGGTATGGAGATCATAACAGAGGATGATGAGTTAAATCATAATAGGAGAATATTGCTTGAGTTAGAGCTTGCATCCCATGAACACAATTGCTTGACCTGTCATAAGGGCAATCCAGTCATTGCAGGTTCCTGTGAGCTTCAGAATTTGGTACGAAGGTTTGGGATAAAAGAATCCCGATTTGAGCAAAATAATGAGGAGCTTCCCATAGATACTACTAGTCCTGTGTTACTCTATGATCCAAATAAATGTATATTGTGTGGAAGATGTGTGAGGGCTTGTAGGGAGATAGCATGTCAAGACAATTTGGGCTTTGTGAACAGGGGTTCTGAGACTGTTGTGGCCGCCGGCGCAAATAAGGATTTTGCTGAGAGTCCTTGTGTTACATGTCTAGCATGTGTATTTGCATGTCCCACTGGCGCTATAACTGAAAAGGTAGCCCATTACACTGGGGAAGACTGGCAGGAAGAATTGATATTCCAGTCATAATATTTAGATAATATGGAAAGTCGCTTAACTTTTATATGGTTAGGCGACTTTTTTTGAGGAATTTAGTTATTGGCATTTGACATAAACTTAAAATGGGAGTAATATATATTTGGCAAATGCCAATAATATATATAGAGGAGGTAAACATATGAAAATTGCAATTTCTGCAACAGGACAGACTATAGATAGTATGCTTGATAAGAGATTTGGACGGTGTCAGTATTTTATAATACAGGATACTGAGACGGGAGAGGTTGAAACAGTAAAGAATAATGGACTTACCTCTGAAGGGGGTGCCGGGATTGCAGCGTCTCAGCAGCTCATAGATGAGGGAGTAGATGTTATAATTACAGACAATCTTGGTCCTAACGCGTTTGAGGTTATAGAGCGATCTGGGATTAAAGCATATAAATGCGATGAGATAGCTATAAGATATGCTCTAGAGAAGTACGGAAATGGAGAGCTTTTAGAGATCCAAGAGTCAGGTCCGGCTCATCATGGCGGACATTGAACTAAGGAGGGAAAAGTTTGAATATAGCAGTACTAAGTGGCAAAGGAGGTACGGGGAAGACTACAATCTCCACAAATCTTGCCCTGGCTTTGAATGCGAATTATATTGACTGTGACGTGGAAGAGCCAAACGGTTTTTTGTTTTTAAAGCCCAATATAGATAATACAAAAAAGGTAATGGTGGAATATCCAGTAATAGATGAGGATAAGTGTACAGATTGTGGTGCATGCGTAGATGTGTGCCAATTTAATGCCCTTGCAAGTACAGGCAATGGTATATTGCTCTTTGAAAAGCTATGCCATGGTTGTGGTGCCTGCAAAATACCGTGTAAGTATGGAGCGTTAGACTATGCTGAGAGGGAAGTGGGTAGAATACAAAGAGGTATGGGCCATGGTATAAACTGCAGTAGAGGGATATTGAATGTAGGTGAACCAATGGCTGTACCTGTAATAAGGAGTATACTTAGAAATTTGGAAGGTAGATTAAATATAATAGATTGTCCGCCCGGGACTTCATGCAATGTGGTAACGTCACTCAGATATGCAGACGGTGCTGTATTAGTGACAGAGCCTACTAAGTTTGGACTCCACGATCTAGAAAGGGCAGTAGAGCTTGTGAGTATGTTTGGTATTTCCTTTGGTGTGATAATAAATAAGGATGACGGCGAAGAAAATATAGTCAAATCCTACTGCGAGGATAGACAAATTGAAATAATAGGGACTATTCCATATAGTGATTCAATTGCCTTTGCCTATTCAAAAGGTGAGATGCTCTATACTACTCAAGATAATAGAGTCATATTTGACAGTTTGGCAAGGGGGCTAGGGGAGGTGCTAGAGTGGACTTAGTTGTACTAAGTGGAAAAGGTGGAACAGGTAAGACAACAATAGCGGCAGCTCTCTCAGAACTTGCACAAGAAGTAACTAGGGTAGACTGTGATGTGGATGCAGCCAACCTCCACCTCTATTATGATGGGAAGGGTATAGCAAGGGAGGATTTTTATGGTGGCAAAGTGGCATATGTTGATAAAAATAAATGTACTAAATGTGGTCACTGTGAACGTGTCTGCAGATTTGATGCCATAGAGAACTTCAAAGTAAACCCCTTAGCATGTGAGGGATGTGGGGCTTGTATCCTTGTATGTTCCCAAGACGCCATAGCGTTAAAGCCAGAAAAGGATGGGGATGCATATATAACCCAATTAGATGATGGCATTCTCTCTAGGGCAGATATGGAGATTGGCAGTGATGGTTCAGGAATGCTCATAACATTACTTCGCAGGAATGCACGGAAGTATTCAAACGACGAGACATTGACAATAATAGATGGCTCTCCGGGCATAGGATGTCCTGTAATTGCCTCTATAACTGGAAGTGATGCTGCACTTATTGTGACAGAACCGACTCAGTCTGGTCTTTCAGATCTTAGGAGGGTGGTGAAACTAGCTCGTCATTTTGGCATAGAACCAATGGTATGTATAAATAAGTATGACATAAATGAAGATGTGAGTAGCCAGATAGAGGATTTTATAGGAGAAGAGGGATTACAATTAGTAGGTAAGATACCCTTTGATGATGTGGTAATGAAATCCATACATGAGCTAAAGCCAATAGTCTATTATGAGGAGAGTAGTGCAGCTAAAGCTATTAGCAATATGTGGGGGACAATAAAAAGAATGATTTTTTAGGAGGAATGGAAAGATGAAGATAACAATTGCAAGTGAAGGAAAATATGTGAGTGGACATTTTGGACATTGTGAAGGTTTTACAGTATATGAAGTAGATGAAAGGCAGATAAAGGGTAAGGATTTTGTAGACAATCCAGGGCATAGACCGGGTTTTCTTCCGGTATTCTTAAAGGATTTAGGTGCAGATGTAATAGTGGCAGGTGGCATGGGAGCAAGGGCACAAGAGCTATTCAATGAAAATGGAATAGAAGTTGTAGTAGGAGCACAGGGGCTATGTGACGATGTGGCAGAGCAATATATACGAGGAGAGCTTGAATCTACAGGAAGCATATGTAGTGAACATGCCCATGAAGGTCATTGCAATGACTAATTTTTAATTGCAGGGGGTGTAAAGGTGGCACGACCAAAGAAGTTTAGAAGGGTGGAATTCTTTCCGGATGTTACCTATTTCATACCTTGGGGAAAGCCTAAATGTGAAATAGAAGAGACAGTTTTAAATATAGAAGAACTTGAGGCTATGAGGCTTAGAGATATAGAAAAGCTTACCCAAGAAGAATGCGCAGAGAAGATGAACGTGTCACGGCAAACATTTCAAAATATAATAGACAGTGCGAGGGAGAAAGTTTCCAAAGCCTTAGTGGACGGTAGGAGCATTAGAATAGGTGGGGGCTATTATACTACAAAGCATTGTAAATTTAGATGTCTAGATTGTAATTCTATATATCAGGTGAATTTTGAGCGAGATAAATATAGTTGTCCCACATGTGGCTCTAAAAATGTTATATGTAGTAAAAAGGCGGAGTTTTGTAGAAGATGGTGCGAAAGGGAATAAAAATAGTGGATATCTCAAAATAGTTATTGACATATACCCAAAAAGATATATACTATAGATGTGGGTATATACCCATAACTATTTAGGAGGTTGATATTATGCCAAGATTAGATGGTACAGGTCCAATGGGAATGGGACCTGTGAGTGGAAGAGGTTTTGGATATTGTAGTGGATATAAAGCCTTACGTCCTGTTAGAGGAAGGGGAATAGGCTATAGGAGGGGATTTGGTAGTCCCTCCTATGACTATGAGGCTCCACGGGCCTATAGGATAAGTCCAGAGGAAGAGCGGGACATTCTTCTTAGGCAGAAAGAGTTTTTAGAAGAGGAATTAGATGCCATCAAAAGAGAATTAGAAGAGGAATAAAAATAGATAGTGGGACAAGTCCCACTATCTATTTTTGAGATATAGTCTTAACACTTGAAAGTTTACTAATATTTCAATATCATATATAGAGAGAACTCAATAGAAAGTGGGGCAGTCATATGGCAAGACCGAAAAAGGAAAAGAGAGTTTGTAGAGAGCCAGATATAAATATCTTTGGTCCACATATGGATAGTCTTGATATGCCTTTATGTGAAATAGTGGAGATGACTGTGGAGGAATTTGAGACAATAAGGTTGATTGACTATGAAGGGTTTACCCAGGTAGAATGTGGGGAGGCCATGGGAGTTGGGAGGTCAACAGTTCAAAGATTATATGAAATTGCAAGGAAGAAGATTGCAGATAGTTTGGTCAATGGGAAAATGCTCAAAATAGAGGGTGGCGACTATAAACTATGTGACCAGATAGAGAATATTAGTAGATGTGGTAAGTGTTATAGAAACAGACATAGGGGAGGACGGAATAGATGAACGCTACTGTAGATTGTATATATTGTGTTATCAAAAAGGCAGATAGTATGTTTTGTGAATATATAGACGATGAAGTGGAGCGTCTTGATTTTATGAAAAGAGTTTTAAAGGAGTTAAGTTCGTATGATAATGATACAACATCTCCGTTTTTGACTGCAAAAATAATGAGAATGCTCGAGGAGAAGGTGGGGGATGAGGATTTATTTCTAGAAGAGAAAAAAGAATATAATGAGAAGATGCTATCTATAGAGGGAGATATTTGGAATAGAATCGATAATTCAGAAGATAAGTTGCTTGCAGGATTAAAATATGCAATGGTGGGTAATTTCATAGACTTTGGTGCAATGGATGAAGTGGATGATGATATATTAGGTGAGATAATAGATACCGCATTGGAGCAAGAGGTAGATACTAAGTTATATAATGAGCTTAAAAGTGAGATCTCAGAGGGCAGGAGACTATGCTATCTTGCCGATAATGCAGGTGAAATTGTATTTGATAAGCTATTTATAAGGGCCATTAAAGAATTTAATGAAGATATAGATATTGATATAGTAGTTAGGGGAGAGCCAACTTTAAATGACGTGACAGAGGAAGAAGCATTGGAAGTTGGGTTGGACGAGTATGGTAAAATAGTTCAAAATGGAACAAATATCCCAGGTACAGATATAAGGGCGGTAAATCAAGAGACGATCAAGTCAATGGATGAAAGCGATCTCATCATCTCAAAGGGACAGGGAAATTTCGAGACATTATTTGGGTGTGGGAAAAATATTTACTACATATTTCTATGTAAATGTGATATCTTTGTAGAGAAATTTGGTATGGAAAAGTTTGAAGGCATACTTATGAAGGAATAATTTTATGTGGTTATTGGGATGCGTCTCTCTAAAGGCGCATATTTTTTATAAATAAGCAAGGTTCTATATAATTTATGTAAACTTTTAAAAACATAATAGTTGACAAAAACCAGAAGTTTGCCTTATAATTATTGTAAACTAAAATATAAAGCGAAGTTTACAATAATTATAAGGAGATGTTTACATGAGAAATAAGACATACAAGATGATATTAGTATCTATATTTGCAGCATTGACTGCAGTGGGAGCATTTATAAAAATTCCCCTGCCACCTGTGCCATTTACCCTACAAGTGTTTTTTGTAATACTTTCTGGATTGTTATTAGGTTCACGCATGGGTCTTGCATCACAAATTGTATACATAGCGCTTGGCTTAGTTGGAGTACCTGTATTCACAGAAGGTGGAGGATTGCAGTATATATTTCATCCAACCTTTGGTTATTTAATTGGTTTTGCCATTGCGGCCTTTGTGGTAGGACGAATGACAGAAAGGTTAAGGAGTCCCTCATTTGGACAATATTTAAAGGCTTCACTTATTGGACTTGTCATAAGCTATTTATTTGGTGTGCTTCATCTCTATATAATTCTCAAATATGTAAATGAGATTCCCACCTCCCTTTCAAAAGTACTTATGAGTGGATGCATTGTATTTTTGCCTTGGGATATAGCTAAGATGGTCGGTGCTTCATGGATAGCGAAGGGAGTTTGTAGTCGTGTCAGGATAAGAGGTGATCAAAATGCTTAGACAGATAGAGGAGAAGGTATTAAAGGGCATTGGTATCAGATGGGATGAGGCTATTGAGCTCTCGCAGCTTGAGGGCGAGGATATAATATCTCTTTTGGATTTAGCAAATAGAGTGAGAGAGATAAATGCAGGAAAAAGGATGGATCTTTGTTCCATTATGGCTGCAAAGGTTGGACATTGCTCTGAGGATTGTAAGTTTTGTTCTCAATCAGCTCATCACCTATGTAATATTGAGGTGTATGGACTTATAGATGATGGTGAAGTTCTAAGGCGTATAGAGGAGATAGAGAGCTCGGGCGCTCATAGGTTTTGCCTAGTTACAAGTGGAGAGACGCTTACAGATAGGGAATTTGAACGGGTACTTCAGATATATACTTTACTTAATAGGGAAACTGACTTACAATTATGTGCTTCCCTCGGTAGTCTCGATAGGTCTAGGGCTTATGCCCTAAGGGAGTCTGGTGTTGTTATGTACCACCACAATGTGGAGACATCACATAGCTTTTTTCCAAAGATATGTACAACGCATACATATGACGATAGGGTTAAGACAATAGAAGCTGCTAAGAAGGCAGGACTTAAAGTGTGTTGCGGTGGTATCATCTCTATGGGAGAGAGTATGGAAGAACGGTTAGAGCTAGCATTTGAGTTAAGGGAGCTAGACGTAGATTCTATACCCATAAACATATTAAATCCTATAGAGGGGACACCTTTAGAGGGTATTGAACTCCTATCCCATGAAGAGCTATTAAAGAGTATTGCTCTTTTTCGGCTTATAATGCCCAAACAGCTCATTAGACTGGCCGGAGGTAAGGAAAATGGTCTCGGTTCAGATGAAAAGATGGCTTACATGGGTGGAATAAATGGGGCTCTGGTAGGAAATTATTTAACTACTAAGGGACATGATGCGGGAGACGAATTAAAAGTGTTTGAAGAGATGGGTTATGTCTTTAATTTTAGAGATAATTGATAATAAATAATACAAAATATGAATGATCTATAACTAAATATAATATATAATATACATACTTATTCCATAAATTTTAATCAAATTTTAATGTTCCTTGAATCGTGCTTAAAGGTTATAGCACTATAATAGAACCATATTAAATAACAGGAGGTTATATTATATGGTTACTTTGGAACAGGTAGAAAGATTGTGTGAGCATGCAAATATCTCTTATGATGAGGCAAGAGCAGCCCTTGAGGAGACTAATGGGGATATACTCGAGGCTATAATCAATCTTGAAAAACAAAATCGCATTCAGGCTCCTAGAGGAGGCTATTATAATTCGGCAAATACGCAGCAAGATAGGGAGACTAATTGCCTTGGTGAGAGTACCTCTAGAGGATATAAGGAAGAAAAATGTATATATTAGATATCTTAGGGCAAAGATAGAAGGACCTTTCGGTATAAAGATATTATATACTGTTCGGGGAGTGGGGTATGCAATAAAAGATGGATAACATAAAGTGTTCACAATCAACTAATATAACTGGCAAAATACGTTCATCCCTTGCTATAAAACTCAATATGAGAATGATAGGAAGATTACTTTCTACGTTCTTGACTATCAATATTATCATATTTTTGATTGGAACTTTTGTGATCCTATGGAAAGCAGAAGAGAAGATCCAAAGTGTAATTCAAACAATAGGACAATCATCTAGGAGTGTGGATGATATATACCCTGCTGATAGAAGTTATAATATTGTCTACATTAAATAAAGTTCTATCATTATGCAAATTCATTTTAAAATACAAATAAAGTTGTTGTAGAAAACCATAGGGAAAAGGTATAAGAAGCACCTTGAAACTATGGTTTTTATTGGGATCTTTAGGGAAAAACGGCACAGGAAATGTGGAAGAAAGAATCAGTGTTAGATTTATAAGAATAGGTGTATATGAAACAAAATTTATTTATCTTGCCCTAAGAGCCAATTGACGCTTACATTTAATACTTGAGATAAGGCTACCAGTTCAATATCGGTTATAATCCTTTTCTTTTGTTCGAGTTTTGAAATACTTGCTCTATCCACATAAACTGCTAATGTCTCAAGTTTTACTGATAGTTCCTGCTGCGTCATATTATTTTTCAACCTTGCAATTTTAACTCTAGGGCCTGCAATATTGCGTTCTTCGGAATCTAATATTAATTTCATCAAATATACCACCTTTTGTTCTTTATTGGAACACTTGTATTTTATCCGAAGTTGTGCAATAATATGTTCTAATAAAGAACATATTATAAATTTGGGGGTTAATTGTAATGCATAAGGGAAGATATGGAACTGAGGAGATAATTCAAATTGTTTTGAATCATGAAAATAAGATTCAGTACAGCAATATTAATAATGGAGAAGCCTATGATTAACTCAAGAAATTGTATATTTTTGATAGGCTATCTAAAAACTCATATGTTCAATATAGTCAAGTCCAAAATAGTGTGTAATTTCCTCGGTTACCCAACTAGCAATTAATAATTATTACGCTCTGTACTCTATAAGCTGAAAGTTTATGCCGCGAAAGCTATTTACAATGAGGATATGGCATGTTAGGCTTATCGCCGGGCATCACTTTGCTTACAGAGACATACCTATAATATAGGTGATGCCCGCGATGCCTTACAACATGCCATAAGAGGCTCGTTGTAAATAGATCGTGGAATAAACACCTTGCCCCAAGTAGCAGTCATTAGAATACTACTTGTTAGCTTTCTACGCTTTGATAATACATCTGCATATCAAAACATCTTCGGCCTGATTGCCATTTTTCATCTAGTTCTATAAGTAGTGCTCCCATTAGACGTATTACTGAAGCCTCATTTGGAAATATTCGTATCACTCGCTCTCTCCTTCTGATTTCTTGATTAAGACGCTCTACCATGTTAGTGGTACGCAATTTCTTACGATACTTGAATGGCAATGTTAATACCGCTGTAACGTCATCAAAGGCTTCGTCTAAAAGGGTCATTGCCCTCGGTGCTCTATCTTCATACTTATTAATGATCTGATCTCTTACACTGCGAGCACTATCTATATCTACAGCATCGTAAAGCTTTCGAAGCTCTTCCTTGACCTCAGGTTGCAGTGACTTAGGAGTAGCGTCAAGGATATTTTTCGAAAAGTGAGTTTGACATCTTTGCCAGGTTGCCCCTTGAAAGTGCCTTCTAATTGCTTTAACAAGCCCTTTATGGTTGTCTGAGGTAATTAGATGTACATCCTTTAAACCTCTTTCTTTAAGAGATATAAAGAAATCTCCCCAGCTACTTTCGTTCTCAGTATTTGCAATCTCAAAACCTATAATCTCGCGATTACCATTTTTGTTTATGCCTACAGCTATAAGAAGACCCCTTGACTTTACATGATCATTTTCTCGGACCTTAAGATATATAGCATCCACAAGGATAAAGGGATAGTGATCCTTTAGTGGTCTTGTCTTAAACTCATGCACCATAGGATCTAAGTTCTTACAAAGATTAGAGATTGTAGACTTTGAAAACGTCTCGC
>CALKWW010000102.1 GCA_938003945.1 uncultured Bacillota bacterium
GATTACATAATATCTGTAAGGAGGAAGTGAAACCTTGAAACGAAAAATTTTAGTGATAGACGATGATATAGATCTCTGTTTTCTTATTAAAAAATATCTTGAAACAGAAGGCTATGATGTCACTATCAAATATAATGGTACAGATGGCCTTATGGAAGGTTTAACTAATTCGTATCAACTTATTGTGCTCGATGTCATGCTTCCCCAGAAAAACGGCTTTGATGTGCTTACTGATTTGCGTAAAACAAGTAGTGTACCAGTGTTAATGCTCACTGCAAAAGACAGTGAAGTTGATAAAGTTTTGGGACTTCGGCTTGGTGCGGACGACTATCTTACAAAACCATTTAGCATGAATGAGTTTGTAGCAAGGGTGCAATCACTTATTCGTCGCTATACTTCTCTGGGTGGTGAAGATGCAATAGAAGTTGCGTCTAAGCTCACATTTGACAATCTTTCAATCACGCCTGATACAAGAGAGGTCTTAGTCTCGGGAGTGCCTGTTAACCTTACAGCAAAGGAGTTCGATTTGCTTTATTTTCTTGCGAAGAATAACGGAAAGGTGTTTACGAAAAAACAGATATATGGCGCAGTGTGGGATGATGAATATGCATTTGACGATAACAACATTATGGTGCATATTCGTAGACTCCGTAAAAAAATAGAGTCAAATCCTGAAGAGCCACAGTTAATTCAGACTATATGGGGGGTTGGCTATAAATTTGACGGAAGGGATAAAATATGAGCATAGTTATTATAGTTGTCCTAGCATTGGCCTGCGCTTGGTGTATATTTCTGCTGTTTAGACAGAGGAAACAGTTAACACAGATGCTCGAGGTTTTGTTGGCTGTTAAGGATGGGGAAAATAAAAAGATATTTATGAAAGATAGTAGCATTATTTCGGAGATTGGTTTTGAAATTAACGATCTAATAGCTATCTATAATGAAAAACTATCATATCAGAAAAAGCTAGAGCAAGCTAATAAAGAGTTGCTTACAAGTCTTTCCCATGATGTGAGAACACCACTTACATCTTTGCTCGGGTATTTGGATGCGCTTGAGAGTGGGATTGTAGGTGGTGCCGAAAAAGAGGAATACATCAAAATCGCAAGAAAAAAAGCCTATGACCTAAAAGGGCTTGTGGATACGTTATTTGACTTATTTAAGATAGATTCAAAGGAAATGAAGCTATCTATACAAAGTGCCGATATTTGTGAGTTGACCAAAGAAATAATAATTGGCTGGTTGCCCACATTAGAGCAAAAACAAATAACTCCTGAAATAGAAATTCCAGACGAGGAATGGATTGTAGAACTTGATCTAGCTGCATATGAGCGAATGGTATCAAACCTTATACAAAATGCTATAGAGCATAGCGGTTGCAGTCACTTAAAAATTGCCGTGAAACAGAATGATGACGCGATCAGCATAACAGTCAAAGACAATGGAATTGGTATAGCTAAAGATAAACTACCCCATATTTTCGAACGGATGTACAAAGGGGATACGGCGAGAAGTAGGCGTAGCAGTGGTTTAGGACTTTGCATTGTCAAAGAGCTTGGCGAGATGCAGGGTGGGATGGTAACGGTACATAGCAATATAGGGGAATATACAGAATTCAATATTCAATTCCCGATGTTTAAGAGATGAATTTGTCTATCATCTCTTTTTTTCATGCAATTAAGGGAAAAGTAAGATTTGCGCAAGGGTGGTGTCAGTATTGCTTGGTATAATAAGCTTTGTTAGGAGGTTATGCAAATGAGTGGATATGTAATTGAAACAACTAAGCTAACAAAGCAGTTTGGCGAACAAAGAGGCGTGGACGGTGTAAATATACATGTCCCCCAAGGGAAAATTTATGGATTGCTTGGTAGAAATGGTGCGGGCAAAACTACTACTATGCGTATGTTATTAAATCTTGCTGCTCCCACAAGTGGAGAAATTTTATTGTTTAGAGAGGATTATAGGAAAAATCAAAGGGAAACTTATA
>CALKWW010000103.1 GCA_938003945.1 uncultured Bacillota bacterium
TTGCCCTCTTTCGCTCATCCCAGCCCCTATTTACAGCTTTACTTATTTCTCTCCTAGATATTCCAAAAGCGCCTAGCTCTTTATAAAGGCGTTTTTTAAGTCCACCTAGATCATCCAATGTAATAAATGGCTGTACAAAGTTAATATCCTCACTATTGACCTCGTCTATATTATTTCTTATGACTTCAGCATAGGATATTACTATTGGACAATTCATATGGTTATTAGCCTCTTCGTCTTCCTTCTTTTCATAGAACACACAAGGATAGAATATAAATTTAATACCCCTCTTGATAAGATCCATTATGTGTCCATGGGCTAGCTTTGCAGGATAGCAAATGGAATCTGATGGCACAGTATCCATACCCATTTTGTATACCTCTCTCGATGAGTGACGTGATAATTCCACTCTAAAACCTAGCTCTGTAAAGAAAGTAAACCAAAATGGATAGTTCTCATACATGTTTAGAACCCTAGGTATTCCCACTACTCCCCTCGGCGCTTCAGCTATTGCAAGTGGCTCATAGTCAAATATTCTCTCATACTTATATCTATAGAGATCAGGTATATCCTCCTTCGATTTGCCTAGCCCATATGCCCTTTCACATCTATTACCTGATATAAACTTTCCTCGTTCTCCAAAATTACTTATAGTTAGGAGACAATTGTTACCGCATCTACCACAACGCACCATGGTCGTCTTATGGGAAAACGTCTCTATCCCACTTGGACCTATAATAGTGGAGACATATCCGGGAGTATACTCTGCCTTAGCTGTAAGTGCTGCGCCAAGAGCTCCCATAAGCCCTGGTATGGAAGGACGCACAACCTCCCTGCCTGACAGGAGTTCAAAACTTCTGAGCACAGCATCGCTAGTAAATGTTCCGCCTTGAGCCACTATTCTCTCACCAAGTTCATCCGTATTTTTTATCCTTATTACCTTTTGAAGGGTGTTTTTAATCACAGAATATCCAAGGCCTGCAGCTATATCCCCTACAGTTGCCCCCTCTTTTTGAGCTTGTTTCACTCGAGAATTCATAAAGACTGTACACCTTGAACCCAGATCTACAGGATGCTCTGCATCTAATGCCTTGTCTAAAAATTCTTCTACACCGACGCCTATAGAGTGAGCAAAGGTCTCAATAAATGAGCCGCAACCCGATGAACACGCCTCATTTAGAAGGATATTGTCTATTACACCATCTTTTATATGGATACATTTCATGTCCTGTCCACCTATATCCATTATGAAATCTACGCCAGGTTGGAAGTGCTCTGCTGCCTTATAGTGAGCTATGGTCTCAACCATACCTATATCTATGCCCATGGCAGACTTTATAAGTTCTTCCCCATAACCTGTTACGGCTGAATTTGCTATAACAGCACCTTCAGGTAATCTTTCATAGATCTCTTCCAGAATTTCCAAAGTTATCTCAAGAGGCTTTCCCTTATTGCTATCATAATAGGAATATAGTATACGGTCCTCTTCGTCTATAAGTACTGCCTTAGTAGTGGTAGAACCTGCATCTATTCCTAAA
>CALKWW010000104.1 GCA_938003945.1 uncultured Bacillota bacterium
AACTACATTATAACAGGAAAGTGATGATTCGCATGGAATAAAGTGGGGGACAATTTATTCTATCTATTTTTTTGATGAGAGCATGTTTTGACCAGTAAAGCTTTGATGAGAACCTAATATTCAAGCATTTCTTAGATACGAAGGGATAGAGAAATTTCAAAAGTAAAATAGAGATAATACAAAATTGGGTTGTATTTTTTTAGCAACTTGTTTTTGTCTATTTTGTAGCTAGGGGATGTTTTGTTAGAGTCATGGAGAAAAAGAAGGCAGTTCATTTAAATGGTAGAAGTGTTATATATAATTATACTTAATTTTAGGAATTATATAGTTTTAGTGTTTTGTATAGAGTTACAAGTGGACTTTTATTCAAAAAAGCGGAATTTGCAATTTGAGGTGTAATTTTACTTGGGAAATTATCTATTACGGATTGTACTATTGTATTTTTCTTGGCCATTTATTGTATTTTAGTATTGCCAAATACACATTTTCAAAAGCTCAGAATATTGATATTATAGTATATTTTATATTGGAATCAGGAATTAGATTATTGCTGGATGATTTAAAAGAAGCCGTCGGTAGAGGGGTTCAAATAAGAATTTTAACAGGTACATATTTAAATATTACTCAGCTTTCGGCATTATATGAACTTAAAAGATTTAGGTCAGACGGTATTGATAGAGGTTTAGTTGTTGCAGCTATAGGTGTGGGTAAGACCTATATAGCAGCTTTTGATTTAAAGGCCTATGATAAAATATTATTTGTGGCTCATAGGGAGGGAATACTCCTTCAAGCGGAGCAAACTTTTAAAAATGTAAGATCGGACATAAAGACAGGTTTTTTTATGGGAACAAAGAAAGATTTAAATGTAGATGTACTATTTGCTACGGTACAAACTATAGGACAAGATAGATATTTAAAGGATAAATATTCAAATAAGCGGGCACTTGCTTTTTGTGCCAGTAGAAGTCATGCAGTATATATGGCACAATATTTTTGTGGGCATGGTGTGGCAGCATGCCCAGTAGTGAGTGGAAAGCACTCTGAGTATTGTATGGATAGGAGAGAAGCTATTTCAAAACTCAATAGATGTGATATAGATATTATATTTGCGGTAGATATATTCAATGAAGGGGTGGATATACCAGCACTAGATCTTATAATGTTTTTGTGGCCTACTGAATCGTCTACTGTGATTTTACAGCAATGATGATATCCATAAAAGTTTTAGGTCTTTTTATACTCAACGTTCAAATGGGGTAGATATGCTTAAAGATAAATCTACGAAGAACTATAAAACATGGGGGAAAGAAGAATATATAAAGCTTTCTAGCAGGAATCCTCAGAATTTTTTAGCCAAAGCTAACCCCAATTTTTGTATTAAATGGGGAATTATTTCTGTTTAACTGATGATTTGAAGACCTTTATAGATGACAAAATATTTGCTATACATTTCAAAGATATAATAGAATACGGAAATAGGAGATACTATAGGGAAAGATTTGAAAAGAAGGAGTAGTTTATATGGACGAATGTATTTTCTGTGATATTTATAAAAATTATGTCTACAAGATAGTGTAGGAGTAAATGTGGGATATGATAGAGGACAGACAATAAGGCATGTGCATATTCACATAATTCCTCGATATAAAGGAGATGTGGCAAATCCTAAGGGAGGGATAAGGCGTGGTTTTAAAGAGCGTATTTTCTTTATGGAAGCGTTTTAATATATGCATTCTAGATGCATATGTTAATAAAGGGATTGCTCATAGTTTACTGTATATTAAAAAACCATTTTGTTGTATTTCTCCCCAAATAATATGGAACAAGCATATATTGCAACTTATGTACTTTAGAGTATAATAGGTATCGAAGGAGGTTTAAAATGGGGGAAATTAAGAAAATGTTATCATATTTATTGATATGTGTAATAGCTTTTTACATACTACCTTTATTGGGAGAAGATACAGGGAGTTTTATTCTAATACTACTATTGGCTATACCACTTGTTTGCTTTATAGCGTCATTATCCTATGGTATAAAAAATGGTTTTAACATCATATTTCCATTGATTGTAGGTATTCTTTTTATACCAACTATTTTTATCTACTACAATAGTAGTGCTTGGATTTATATAGTAGGATATGTTGGAATATCGTTGGTTGGCAATCTATTAGGTAGTTTTTTTGAAAATGGTGTAAAAAGAGCATAATCAATTGGGAGACATTAGGTACTAGATATGAAGAAGAGTTATAATTATATAAAAACTATAAAAATATATTTAATAAAAGAATAGAAGGACACTACTTTTAGGCTGGATTCGGTATAAAAGTAGTGTTTTTGTTTATACACTCCAAAGTTGGTTAAATATATAACAAGCAAGAAAACAATAGAACTTGTAATATTGCGTTTCTGGAGATTTAAACTAAATTTATGGTGGATTACCTTGGGGCACTATATTTTATACAAAACTCAATATAATGTTCTAATAAATAAGACTTCATAATTTAAGGGGGTTGCAATGTCTAGAGAAAATTTCGAAACACCAAATATAATATGCATAGTTACAAATGAAGGGGGCAGTATTAAATATAGCAACATTGATGACGAAATTGCCTGTGCATGTCTTCAAAAGCTCAATAATACAAACTCAAATATGAGAATGGATTGTAAAAACTATTGTGCATGTACTGATAGCTTCTATATACATAATCATCCTTATTATATAACTATTATGGCTTCGGAACATAATAAATGTGATGATTGTAGCAGAGTATTGATAGATGCTGTAACGGGTCTATATAATAGGAATTATTGGGAGCAGTTTCATAAAGGGAAAGATAAATGCTTGGGTGAAGAGAAGTTTTCCCTTATATTTATAGATGCAGATAATCTAAAGGAGATAAATGATAAGTTTGGACATTTAACAGGTGATGAGGCCATTAAAATAGTTGGTGGAAGTATAAAGAGTAGTATAAGGGAAGAGGATGTCGGGATAAGATATGGTGGAGATGAGTTTATAGTATTATTAGCTGATGTAAATGAAGCCATTACGAGGAAGATTGCGCGAAGAATCAAGGCCGAATTATACAGAAGGAGGACGGAGAAGGGCATAGATGTTCATGTTAGCATGGGCGTTGCTTGTGGTGGTTCTTTGAATAATGTCGATCAGATGATAGCCATGGCAGATAAGGATTTATACAGAGAAAAACAACGAAAAAAGAAAAAGAATCAAGATGCAATAAAGACACTACAAGAAACACGTGTGGCAATTGAAAAAGTGAGGAATGAGTTGGATAGAAAGCTTAAGGATAACAATGGCATAAGTAATCGTGATATATTGGCTTTGCGCAAGGAGTTAGAAAAATTGATGGAATAACATTTATATAATGTATAGAATGTAAAAAGCAGGAGGAATCCTGCTTTTTACATTTTGCTTAAAAGGGCTCATTGATATTTACTGGAGGCACTAAAATATAGAAATTTCAAATAGCTTATTTTTCTCTATCCTCAATTGAGAGTTCTTTTGGACCATCAATAGTAAGGTTGAAGCTTAAAATCCTTGAGAAATTAGAAGACTTAAACTGTGAGTTATGCTCTTTATTTTATTAAAGATATGTTACAATATACGTAGTTATTTTATTACAAGGAGATTGATATATGTGAACAATAAACCTTTTTCGTTACTTATAAAACCAGCATCGGCAGATTGTAATTTACGATGTGATTACTGTTTTTATATAGATAAATTGAATCTATACTCTGGAGAGAAGACATATAGAATGACAGATGAAGTACTAGAAAAGCTCATATCATCATATATGGCAACTGATCAACCAGTATATACATTTGGTTGGCAGGGGGGGGAGCCTACGCTAATGGGAGTGGACTTTTTTAAAAAAGTAGTAAGGCTTCAGCAACAATATGCGAAATCTGGTGCTAGGATATCAAATGGTTTTCAAACCAATGGAATTCTCATAGATGATGAGTTTGCAAGTTTTCTCGGTGAGTATAATTTTTTGGTAGGTATAAGTCTAGATGGGCCTAGCGATATACACAATATGTATAGGAAAGATATAGGGGGCAGTGGTACTCACGAGAGGGTCATAAATACTATAGAGTGTCTCAAGAGGCATCATGTGGAATTTAATATACTTACATTGGTTAATGCTGAAAATGTAGGCAGGGCAAGGGATGTCTATAGATATCTATGTGATATGGATATGACCTTTCATCAATATATTCCATGTGTTGAATTTGATCCGAATAATGAAAAGATGCCTTTTGCCATAACAGGTGAACAATGGGGAGAGTTTTTGTGTGAACTATTTGATGAATGGGTTAGGGAGGATGTATATAAGGTTTCCGTAAGATTTTTTGATTCCATTTTGAATGTTATGTTGGGTGGTATGTACTCCTCTTGTCATATGGCAGGCAATTGCCGTCAATATTTTGTTGTAGAATATAATGGAGATATATATCCTTGCGATTTTTTTGTACAACCTTCACTTAAAATAGGTAATATAGCCTCTACATCTTGGAAATCTGCCATAGATTCTGAGATATATAGGGAGTTTGGAAATAGAAAAAACAAATGGAATGCCAGATGTATAGGATGTGAACATCTCATGTATTGCTCCGGCGATTGTCTGAAACACAGAGTATATGGAGACAATCCACCTGAAACTTTAAGTTGGCTATGTGATGGATATAAAAAGTTTTTTGATCATGCCATGCCTAAATTCAAACAGATTGCATCACAGTTTCAAAAAGATAATCATATGGGGGATAAGCTGTTTTGTGATGAAAAATTCCAACGCAATGAACCTTGTTTTTGTGGCAGTGGAAAGAAATACAAAAAGTGTCATGGGGCCAAGTGAACAAGAATCTAAAATGCTCAAATTATTGCAAGTGCCATGGAAAGATGTGGAGCAAAGAGGGTTATAGTATTAGGTATGGAAATTGTTTGGGAATTTCAAATACAAACAATCATCTAGTAAAAGTGTAGTAAAAAGCATTACAAAGTTTACTAAACGCCTGTACAAATTACTAAAAATATGATAAAATAGTCTAAAAATGAAAGGGAGGGGTGTCGATGGTAACACTTAAAGATATAGCACAGGTAGCTGGGGTTTCAGTTTCCACAGTATCAAATGCATTGAATGGGAAGAAAAATGTTGGAGAAGATACTCGTAAACGAATCTTAGAGATATGCGAAGAGATGTCATATTACCCAAATAGTGCAGGACGTTCATTAAAGTCTGGAGAAACTAATACAATATTATTTAACTTTAGTGACTTTGATAGACGTTTCTATCTAGATATAATAAAAGGCATAAGTACTTATGTAAATGACAATAATTATGATTTGATCATATGTAGCAGAAAATCTTGCGAAAGGTATATGCGTGGGAATTTGACTAGAGGAGCTATCATATTAGATGCATATATAAGCGATGAAATATTGATAAAGAGCGCAAATGCCAATTATCCAATAGTTGTATTGGACAGGATTATAGACAATCCCTATATAAAGGGTGTTGTAGTCAATAACTATGATCCCATGTGTGAATTAGTACAGGGCGTCATCGATAGGGGGTATCGAAGCTTTGGGTTTATAGGTGGGATAGAATTTACTGATGATCACAAGGAGAGATATAAGGCATTTCGTGATACATTAGAAAAGAATAATATTTCATTCCAGCAGAAGAACTATTTTTCTGGAGATTATAGAGAAAAGAGCGGCTATATGGCAGCAAAGATATTGATGATAAGTGAGGAGTTACCTGAGGCACTTGTGTGTGCAAATGACAATATGGCAATTGGTGCTATCAAAGCTTTTAGAAAAAATGGAATTAGAGTGCCAGAAGATATAGCTGTTACGGGATTCGATGATTGTGATGTAGCTGAAATTATGGGCATTACGACTGTATCTATACCAAACTATGAAAGGGGATATATTGCTGCCCAGTATCTAATTGAGAATATACAAGGTAAAATGGATACAGAACCATTTAAAATTTCGGCAAAAGTCAAGTGGAGGGACAGTGTCTTAAATAAAAAGAGGTAAAAAACAGGCTAATTTACCTGAGTTTTACCTCTTTTTTTATTTAAATATAGCAAATCCAAACCTTAAATGCTCGCATTTCTCACATTTCTTCTCAATAAAAGTTTGTTAAATTGAAAAATTATTGTAATTTTCAATTTAACTTGACAGACATATTAGGGTTGTATATTATTATAGTATAACGTTTTACAATAACTTTATTTTAAAAAGGAGATGTGAGCATGAACCTTAAAAAAACGTTTATTATTTTACTTGCACTTGTAATGACTACAAGTCTAATACTTACCGGATGTGGTGGTAAATCTGATGATGGTGCACAGGGGGAAAATGTAGAAGGCGAAGTTAAAGATGATGAAGGCAAGGAAAAAGAAATAGACGACGAATCCAAGGCATCGGCTGACAAAATTGTGGTATTTCAGTCCAAAGTAGAGATTACTGATCAATTAGAAGCATTGGCAGAAGAATATGAAGATGAAACCGGTGTACAGGTGGAGGTTTGGACGACAACAGGAGATGATTATTTTCAACAATTAAAGACGAAATTGGGAAATAATCAAGGTCCCACAGTTCTGTCGGTAAACCCAGGTGCTGAGACACTTCAGTTAAAGTCATATCTTGCAGATTTAAGCGATCTATCATTTGTTGATAAGATAGCACAGGGCATGGCAAACGAAGTTGATGGCAAAGTGGTTGGTATTCCATACACAGTAGAAGGATTTGGTCTTGTATACAATAAAGATATGATCGATTCGTCAGAGGTTACAGATTATGATTCGTTTACGGAAATGCTTAAAGCGCAAAAAGATGATGGCATAAACGGATTTAGTCTATCACAAGAAAGTTACTTTTTAATTGGACATATATTGAACACACCTTTTGCCCTACAGGAAGATCCAAGTGATTTTGTGGAAAAAGTTGTAGCAGGCGAAGTTAAAATGGCAGACACTCCTGAATTTAAAGAATTTGCACAATTCATGGAATCAATAAGGGAGTATACGAAAAATCCTCTTGAGATAAACTATGACAAAGAAGTTGGAGATCTTGCAACAGGTAAAACAGCATCTATCCACCAGGGAAATTGGTGCTACGATATGTTCAAAGATTATGAACTAGATTTTGACCTTGGTATGATGCCACTTCCTCTCTGTGGGAATGATAAGCTACCTGTGAGTGTTCCAAATAGCTGGGCTGTGAATGGAACGGCTCTGGAAGAGGAAATCCAGGCAGGTAAAGATTTCTTAGACTGGCTATACACAAGTGAAACGGGGCAAAAATATCTTATGGAAGAATTTAAATTCATTCCTGTAGTAGAGGGTGTCGAAAGCTCCAATTTAGATTCCCTTTCAGCAGAAGTTGCTAAATATACAAACGAAGGCAATACAATTCCATGGGTTATGCATGAATGGCCTGCAGGTATAGTAGATGTCTATTTGGTTCCAGTAGCAGAAGAGTTCTTCACTACAGATATGACAGGGGAAGAATTTCTTGAAGCACTAGATGACGCTTTTGAGCAAGCAGGCGAATAGATACGAAATTAAACTTTAAAGGATTTTTAAAATCTAACATCAATTTAAAACCTAGATTGATGTTAGATTTATCTTTAAAGTTTTTAAGAATAGGGGGGAATACTATGAACAGGAGAAAAGGAAACACAGCCTGGTATATGCTATTTACATTGCCACTGATCTTTGTATTTACTACTGTCGTAATAATTCCATTTTTTATGGGTATAGTGTATTCATTTTTTTCTTGGGATGGTTTGAAGTTAAATCCTAAAATTTTTGTGGGATTTGATAATTATATACGTCTTTTTTCGGATACTAGATTTTTATCCTCAATAGGTCACACCGTATTGTTTACTATAGTAACAGTTTTATTCATAAATATTTTAGGACTCATATTTGCATTAATTACTACTACAAAGCTGAAGACAAGAAATGTAGTAAGAACCATGCTTCTCATGCCGTACTTGATTGGCGGAATAATTTTAGGTTTTATTTGGCAGTTTATATTTACCGATGTCTTTTCATTCATGGGCGAGACACTTGGTCTAACTAATGTTTTTTTCAACTGGCTGTTAGATCCTGAGTTTGCACTTATATCAATTATGATTGTTACTACTTGGCAGATGGCAGGCTATACTATGATTATTTATATTGCTGGTATTCAGGCTATTCCAGAGGATGTCATTGAGGCAGCTGCAATCGATGGAGCAGGATTTTGGAAGACCTTATTTAAGATTAAATTTCCTTTAATGATGCCCTCATTTACTATTAGTTTATTTATGACATTATCGACTTGCTTTAAGATATTCGATGTAAACCTCTCTCTAACAGGTGGCGGTCCTAATAATGCAACAGAAATGTTTGCTATGAATATATACAATGAGATATTTGCAAAGAACAATTTTGGATATGGTCAGGCAAAAGCAATTTTGTTTTTTATCTTGGTTGCAGTTATTACTTTGATACAGGTTTCTATTACTAAGAAGAAAGAGGTGACAATGCAATGAAAAAAGCATTGAAAGTGTTATTAGAAATATTGATAGTGGTCCTCTGTCTACTGTATCTATTCCCCATATATATCGTAATTGTCAACTCGTTCAAAAATCGAGCTGAATTATATGATAACATATTGGGACTTCCTGCCAAGATAGATTTTCAGTATTATAAAACGGCCATGACTAAGATGAGTTTTTTGACAGCATTTAAGAATTCATTTATAGTCACAGCCGTGTCCATTGGAATTATTGTTGTACTAGCTTCTATGACAGCATGGATGCTAGTGAGAACTGACGATAAATTGAGCAAAGTATTGTTTACAGTATTTATAGCCACGATGTTAATTCCGTTTCAGACATTGATGATGCCCTTAATGCAGGTAATGGGCTGGATTAGAGATACATTGAATATTCCCATGCTTGACAGCTTAGGTGGTTTAATATATATGAATGTAGGTTTTGGAGCAAGTATGGCCGTATTTTTGTATCATGGTTTTGTCAAATCTATTCCCATATCTCTTGAGGAGGCCGCAATCATTGATGGGTGTAATACATTTGAATTGTTTTGGAAGATAGTGTTTCCTATGCTAAAACCCACAACAGTTACGGTTATGATTTTGGATGTCATTTGGATTTGGAATGACTATATGTTGCCGTCATTGGTGATCTCTAGCAAACACTTGCGTACTATTCCACTTTCTACAGCTGCCTTTTTTGGACAGTTTACTATTCAGTGGAATCTATCCATGGCAGGTTTGACTTTGACGATCATACCAGTCATAATTTTCTACCTGTCTGCACAAAAGCATATTGTAAAAGGTGTTGCAGCAGGTGCAATAAAATAGAGTCACAATTAATGATATAAAAAGCGATTAATGGTGTAGAAAGTGATTAATGACATAAAAAGTGATTAATGATATTTAAAAGGGAAGTTAGTGACATTTTAGAGAGGAATTAATGACATATAAAGACCATGAATGATATTCAAAAGGTTAGATTTAGTCATTTTATATTACCAATCGTATTGTTGCCAAGGACAGAGTGTAATAGATAGTGATGACTCTAAATACAAAAGGAGATGATGCAATTGAATATTTTATATATTCATACCCATGATACAGGAAGATATGTAGAACCGTACGGATATCAGGTACCTACTCCTAATTTAATGGAGTTAGCTCGGGAGGGAACTGTATTTCGCCACGCCTACTGTGCGGGTCCAACTTGTTCTCCTAGTCGCGCCGGCCTATTGACAGGAATGGCTCCCCATTCTTGTGGCATGATGGGTTTAGCTCATAGAGGCTTTGTTTTAGATGACTATAAAAAGCATTTGGCACAGTTTTTGAAGGTAAGAGGATATGAGACAGTTCTCTGTGGTATGCAACATGAGGCACCTAAAACAGATATGCTAGGATATGACCATGTATTGGCAGATTACCAAGGGGAGGAAGAAGTGGACGATTTCGTCCAAAAAGATCTGGAAAACGCAAGAAAAGTGGCTAAATATCTCACTGAGCCAAAGAGGAAACCCTTTTTTGTATCCTTTGGTATGCAGAGTACACATAGGATCTTTCCAGATTATAATACGAATGTAGATCCCAACTATGTTATGCCGCCTCTTCCACTATATGATACGCAAACCAATCGTGAAGACATGGCAGCATTTATCACATCAGCTAAGGTGGCAGATGAATGTGTGGGTATTGTATTAGATGCATTGAAAGAAAGTGGCCTAGAGGACGATACAATTGTGTTTTTTACCACAGATCACGGAATTGCATTTCCTAGGATGAAGTGTAACTTATATGATACGGGAATAGGCGTTGCATTTATATTTAAATATCCAGGGAACAAAAGGAAAGGAGAGGCAATAGATACTCTAGTATCTCAAATTGATGTATTTCCAACTTTATGCGAAATTTTGGATATGGAGAAACCCAATTGGTTGCAAGGAATCTCCTTTTTACCAGTTTTAGAAAAGAGAAAAGAGAAGATTCGAGATGAAATTTACTCAGAAGTTACTTTTCATGCTGCCTATGAGCCTATGCGCTGTATTAGAACAGAACGCTATAAGCTCATTCGATATTTTGATCCTTATAGCCGACCTGTACCAGCAAATATTGATGATGGGGCCAGCAAGGATTTTCTGATATCTTCTGGATATCTAGAATCCACAATTCCGGAGGAAATGCTATTTGATCTATATTTAGATCCTGTTGAAAGAGAAAATAAAATTGGTGAAAGAGAATATCAAGATATATATGACGAATTATCCCGAAAGTTACAACAATGGATGGAGGACACTGATGATCCTCTGCTACAAGGAAAAGTAAAAAAACCTGAAGGGGCCATTGTAAATAAAATTGACTGTATGAGTGCTGAGGAACAAGATTATGAGAGCTAATATCTTTTTTTTTATTTATATAAATTTTAAGTGTTTGTACTTATATGCTACAAACTGGAAATGCATGCTAGTATTAGAATTTAACAGAGAAATAGGGAGGAGACAATGAACAGAGATTTGTCTATATATAGGATAGATGATTTAGAGCTGGATAATAATGAATTGCTGTTAAATGAGACAATATTTCATAATGCCAATGGCTATATTGGTGTACGCTCTAGTTTTGAAGAAGGTTATCCCAAAGGTTTTGATTCGATTAGGGGTTCATATATAAATGGTTTTTATGATATAGCAGAGATGAAACAGGCAGAAAAATTATATGGTTTGCCTGAAGAAAAGCAGATTATGCCCAATGTAGTAGATTCTCAAACTATTAAACTATATCTCGGGGATGAACTATTTAATATGTTTGAAGGAACTAATCTAGAGAGTTCTAGATGGTTAGATATGTATAATGGTTATACAGCTAGAAGGGTCGTATGGCGTTCTCCAAAGGGTAGAGAAGTAGAGATTTTGATAAAGAGGATGACCTCTTTTTATCAGCTGTCTCTATTTACAATAGAATATTCAGTAAAGGCTTTGAACTTTACAGATCATATAAAATTTGTTTCTACACATGAAGGCGAGGTCATGAACTATTGCAATCCAAAAGATCCACGAGTAGCGGGCGAGAGCTTTAGACATCTATTACCAGCAGGGGCAGAGATCATTGATGGCACTACTTATCTTGATTCTCGTACAGCTAGATCAAGACTAGGAGTATGTACGGGAGTGAAGAATGTCTTGTCAAAGCCAGTAAATATGAACTTAAGTTTAAGTGCCCATAGAGGAATTGCCCAAATAGATACTCATATAGAGCAAGGGGAAACGGTGACTTTGACCAAATACACGGTATTTAGTGACTCTATCAGACATGAGGACTATAAGAAAAATGCAATATCGGAGATGGAGAAAGCATTGTCAGAGGCCATTGAGATTTTATACGCAAAGCAGACTGAATATTTAGATAACTTCTGGAGGAAATGTTTTCTTCAAATAGATGGCGATTATGAATTAGATTTAGCGGTACGCTATAATATGTATCAATTATTACAATCAGTTAGTAAGGATGAATATGGGAATATTGCTGCAAAAGGTCTAAGTGGTGAAGGCTATGAAGGACATTATTTTTGGGATACAGAGATGTATATACAGCCTTTTTTTACGTTGACACAGCCACAGATTACTAGAAACTTAATAAGCTATAGATATAAGATACTAGATAAGGCAAGGGAACATGCTAGGATAATGGGACATAAAAAAGGTGCATTATATCCATGGAGAACAATTATGGGCAGGGAATGTTCTGGATATTTTCCCTCTGGCTCGGCACAATATCATATAAATGGGGATATTGCCTATTCTATCGTTGCCTATTATTTGGCTACGAAGGATATGGAGTTGATTAAAGACGAGGGTGCAGAGCTCATATTTGAGACGGCAAGATTGTGGTTAGATGTGGGTAATTATCACAATGGCAAATTTCATATAAACGAAGTGACAGGGCCTGATGAGTACACTTGTATGGTGAATAATAACTATTATACCAATGTGTCTGCCCAATACAATTTGAGATGGGCATCTAAATTTTACAACATGTTGGAGGAAAGTGGAGATATTAAAGAGTTAGAACAAAAGATCAATATAACAGAAGATGAGATAGAGGAGTTTGAATTGGCGGCAGATAATATGTATCTTCCCTATGATGAAGAGTTAGGTATCAATCCCCAAGATGATTCATTTTTGCAAAAAGAGCCATGGGATATTGAAGATACTCCAGAGGATAAATTTCCACTATTACTTCATTACCATCCTCTATACCTATATCGGCACCAGGTTTGTAAGCAGGCGGATACGGTATTGGCCCATTTTGTATTTGAAGATGCGCAATCTTTAGAGACCATACGTAATTCCTTTAAATATTATGAGAAGGTTACAACTCATGATTCTTCCCTCTCTACTTGTATATTCAGTATTGTGGCATCTAGACTAGGGCTGGAAGATAAGGCATATGAATACTTTGGAGACTCGGCTAAATTAGATCTATTCAATACTCATAAAAATACCAAAGATGGTATCCATACTGCCAATATGGGTGGCAACTATATGGCAATTGTCTATGGTTTTGCAGGTCTAAGATTGAAAGAGAGTGGTATTTATTTTTCGCCGGCGCTTCCTAAGAGGTGGAAAAGCTATCGCTTTAGAATTGTCTACGAAGGTAGTCAAATAGAGGTGATAGTAAATAGGGATAATTGTATGTTTAAATTGTTAAGTGGTAGCGCAAAGGAGATATTTTTATATGGTGAGAAGTATTTACTTGAGGATACAATACAAGTAGCTAGATAGTGCCCCCTATTGAACTAAGTGATGTAGAGGTTCAAAAATATCAAGAGGAGATGAAACTATTGAAATATCTGGCTATTATATTTGATTTAGACGGTGTAATATGTCATACGGATAAATATCACTATCTTGCATGGAAGGAATTAGCAGACGAACTTGGGATCTACTTTGATAGGGATATAAACAATAGACTGCGTGGTGTCAGTCGTATGGAGAGTTTCGAAATTATTTTAGAGAACTATGATGGAACGTTTACACAGGAGGAGAAACTCTCATATACCAACAAGAAAAATGAAATTTACAAAAAGCTTTTAGAAAATATGTCACCTAATGACTTGAGTGAGGAAGTGAAGGAAACTTTAGATGAGCTCAGAGGAAGGGGATTAAAACTGGCAATAGGCTCTTCTAGTAGGAATGCAAAATTTATACTGAAACAGATTGGGCTAGAAAACTTTTTTGATGCTATATCAGATGGTAATAATATAAGTAGATCAAAGCCTGAACCAGAAGTGTTTATAAAAGCCAGTGAGTTTCTCAATCTAGAGCCGAAGGATTGCTTGGTAGTAGAAGATGCTGAAGCTGGATTGGAGGCAGCTTTTGCCGGCGGGATGGACTGTGCAGCAATTGGTGATGCAGTGAAGTGTAATTGTGCTACATACAATCTTACAAGTTTTTCAGATCTATTGAAGATATGTAGCTGTTAAAAAAGAGATGTCATCGTGTTAAAGTATTAACTAAACGATGGCATTTTTTTTAATGTTCCAATGGATTATTTAGAGGGGAAGAATAGCTTATTCACGGTTGGATATATATGGGCTATGTATTATAATAATACTTATAAGGGCAATTGATGAGATGGGCACAAAATGAGTTATAATTTCGATAAAATAATAGGCAAGAGAAGAACTAGCAGTATACAGTAAGATTATAGTGATAGTGGTAACTGTATGGGACCTGGGATTTGGGGTATATATGAATATAGGTGAGAGATTTTAAGAGGAGGTAATACCATGAAGATTATTGTGTTTTTAGCTGATGGTTTTGAAGAAGTTGAAGCTTTGACAGTAGTAGATTATCTTAGGAGAAAAGATATATCTGTGGATACTGTATCCATAACCGGAGATACCAATGTAATGGGGGCGCATGACATACCGGTAATTGCCGATAAGACGATAGCTGACTTAGAGGATATAAATTCTTATGATGGAGCTGTGATCCCCGGTGGTATGCCCGGTGCAACTAATCTTAGAGATGACAAGAGGGTAATCGATATTCTCAAAGAATTAGATAAGCAAGATAAGCTTGTAGCTGCCATATGTGCAGGGCCTATAGTGCTTGAACGTGCTGGGATAATAAGAGATAAAGAGGTTACATCTTACCCAGGATTTGAGGAGGTATTGAAAGATAGTATATATGTACAAGCCCCAGTTGTGAGAGATGGCAATATAATAACATCTAGGGGACCTGCATTGGCTGTAGATTTTGCAATTGAAATTGTGGCATATTTAATTGGAGAAGATAGAGCGATGGAGCTTAAGGATGATATATTATACGGCCAACTAAAAGGGAATTAGAGTCCATAAAAAATCCTAAGTCTAAAGTTAACTTTGGACTTAGGATTTTTTTATGATATTGACTAAAAGCGTCAAGATATTGCTTTCTCCTCCCAATAGCTATCAATATCTTCAGCTATCCTATTAGCGCCATCATATTTTGAATAGATAACGGGAGTATCTGAAATTTCCTCTTTTATTTTATACATATTGTCGTGGGAGATATGGTTGGTGATCACCACCACCATATCCACATCCTTAACTTGTTGTATAACCTTGGGCCAAGACTCAAAACCGTTTATGACCTTGGCCTCATATCCTTTTTTAAGGAGAGATAGTGTATAGGCATTTTTATAACTTTCATTGCCAAGAATAGCTACCGTCTTATCGGTGGGTGTTATATTTTTCTCCCCTTTGTCATTTTTCCTCTTATTGTCTGTGGTAGGTACTGGGGTTCTTGTCAAACTGAGTTTGTCAATTTTATCTTGTTTTAATCCCAAAAAATTATCGCCTTCGTCTACGATAACTACATCTCCATCTTTTAGAGGTAGATTGTATGGGATTTCGTGGAGTAAAACCGATTCACCTGTTATCTTCTTGACAAAAATGGCGTTTTCTCTCTTTTCTATGGTACCATAGGTTCTATATTCCTTATACAGGCTAGAGAGTGTGTAAAAAGTTGGATTGGCAACAACTGTGACTAATACCATATCTCTGTCAAAGAAAATAAGTTGCTGATTTCCTATATCGTAGTTTCCAAATAGTTCTGAGGGGCAGAAACTTTCCTCTGAAGTTTCTATATTTCTGAGTCTTGCCCCCTCTGGAAGCATATTGACTACATAATATGGTGTATGTTCTTTGCCCTTTACAGAGTCCATATATATATCTGCATTGAAACTTATGGGCTTATAATATCTTAAAAAGCCTCCACTTGAATCTAATGAGACCACTTGACCTTCATGTAATCTTATATTTGGTGGAACATTTGTTATTCTGTGAATATTTCGACCGTCATTATAAAAATAACCATCACTTTTTCTGATAACTGTGACAAATTTATCTATTAAAAAGTCGATACTGCTCTCTTCAAATTGGTGATTAAAGAGCTTTAAGTATTTACCGGATATAATATCGATGGCGACAAACTCTCTATCTCCTATATAGGTAGCTTCAGGGATATTGTCTATTGGGATTGGTTCTCTCTTAGGGATATGAGCATAGTGTATATTTCCCCTGACTTCAGCAAAGCCGATTCGGACAGGTGAGGATTTTCTAAAGACCTCTTTCCTCTTTTCAATATGCTTATTATCTTGTTGTAAAGGTGTGGATTCACTGGAGTATTTTAAGAAATAATTGGTGAGTTTTTCATCTAATAATCCTCCATTTCTCTCTATATGTTCGTCTAGGAGGTCAATTATGGATGTGGATTCTAGTATTTGTAGTTCTTTATTTAGATTTCTAATCTCTTCTGTCTTTCTTCTGTTTGTATCCCTAAGTTCTAATATCTTATTATTTAAATTATTGATCATAGTATCATATAGACTAGATTGGCTTTCTGTTAAAGCTTTTATCTCCCTTTTGAGTCTTTGTATTTCTTCTTCCTTTTCATCCATTTGAATTTGGGTCTTACGTTTTTGTCTTTTTACTTCAGTATTTAGCTCTTCTATTTCTTTTGAGAGCCTTTTATTTTGTTGCGCGGTAGCCATATTATAAAAAGCTAGTGTATTTTCTAATACAAAGAGGTAAAGCTCTTCTCTTATAGTGTACTTTTCTATCTGATCATCTTTCAATAGAGCCAAAGTAGCTAGCATATTAGAACATGGATTTTTCTTTAGGAAATATTCTGTTTCAAGATATTGTTTTAAATTCTTTTCCCCATAATATTGTTCTATATAGTCATATAGCTCTAATAGATATGTTTCCTCTATATATTTCTGTATGGCTGTTACAATGCTTAAATTGTCTGTATTTTCATTCACTATGTTTTTGACTATTTGAGTTTCTATATCACTTCCTTTCAGTAGCATGAGCAACGTTTGTCTCTGTTCATCTTTGGACATATTAAATACATCATCGGCTAAGATGTCATTGCGCTTTGCCTTTGATGAGAATCCTGAGATATCAAATTGCTCTCTGTTTTTATTAAAAAATTCTTCATCCTCAATCGAAATTATTAATAAGAGGAGTTCGTTTTTCTTAAGTTCTAAAAGAAATTCTTCAAAGGGGAAACTCATATTATTGATAAATTCATCCATACGGTCATCTCCTTTTTTAAAAAACTTGGTGTTAATATAATTATACCCTATTTTTCCAAAATAACGAAATTAATTTAAAAAAATATCTTTGAAGGTTCAAAAATAAGATCTGGATATTATGGTTCAAGTCTTGAACAGAGTTGGAATGTCCGTAGTTTCATCTATATGTATGTACAATATGAAAATTCTATACCGGTGTTAGAACAATTTGGGAAGGATAGGGCCAAGAGTATAATAGCGCAAATAGAAGGTGAGCAACCATCCACTAGCTATGGCAGTATTAGTACAAATGTAGATTTGTCTCTACTTGGTGGTCAAGGAGGGGGAAAAGATGGTAAGGGACCAGAAGGCAAGCCGACAATGAATATTATGCCAGGAGATATGCAGGAAGGAGACCTACAAATCACAAAATATTTTTATCTATGCGCCTTTTTGTAGTAGTCCTGAAAGTATGGATGTCCTTACGATTATTCCTATCATTTTTTGTTCGTCATCAGTTACAACTATTGGGTATTTAGTTTTGGTTGCTTTTTCAATAAGATCTTGTATATAGGTATCACCTTTAGTGGTATAATAGTCATGTCTTAAAATATCTTTAAGTGATGATTTGTTTTCTTTTGCAGCTCTTATACAATCATCTATTGTGACTATTCCCTGGATAGTTCTATCCTTACCTGTTACAAATACGCTTGATATACTATTGTATTCCATCTCTTTTATGGCTACTTTTATGCCATCTTTGAGAGATACTACGGCATTGGGTTTTTTCATTACATCCTTTGCCTGCACTACTTTAGTACGATCTATATCTTGTACAAAGTCCTCTATATAAGCATTGGATGGATTCTCTAGTATTTCCTCTGGTGTTCCAATCTGTACTATCTCTCCGTCTTTCATGACTGCTACTCTATCTCCTAGTTTAAAGGCCTCATTCACATCGTGTGTGATAAATATTATAGTCTTTTTTAATTTATCCTGTAGATTTAAAAGCTCTAGTTGCATATCCCTTCTTATGAGGGGGTCCAATGCACTGAAGGGTTCATCCATGAGTAGGATATCTGGATCGGTTGCAAGAGCCCGGGCTAAACCTACTCGCTGTTGCATACCACCACTTAGTTCTGTGGGCATCTTGTTTTCCCAACCTTTGAGCCCAACCTCTTCAATGGCCTCCATTGCGATTTTTCTTCTCTCTTCCTTGTCGATTTTTCTTATCTCTAGTCCATATTCTACATTGCCCAACACGGTTCTATGGGTAAAGAGTCCAAATTGCTGAAATACCATGGCCATCTTTTTCTGCCTAAATTCTCTTAGTTGTTTTTTATCATACTGGACAATATTTTCTCCGTCAACTATTATCTCTCCCGATGTAGGTCTACTTAGGAGGTTGAGGCACCTTATAAGTGTAGATTTGCCACTACCAGATAGACCTATTATTACAAATATTTCTCCTTCTTTTACTTCAAATGAGACATCGTTGACTCCTATAGTTTGACCTGTCTCATCTAGTATTTTCCTTTTAGTATCGCCTCTACTTAATCGGTCTAAAGCCAATCCAGGCTTTGAACCGAATATCTTTACTAAATTCTTGACTTCTATTTTATATGACATTCATTTCACCTCTTTATTCCACATGTTCATGTTTATTAGATATTGCCTGTGTAATCCTATCTATAATTATGGCTAAGAATACAATACTTATTCCTGAGTCGAATCCCATTGCAACATCTGTCCTATTGATTGCTATGAGTACCTTTTCTCCTAAGCCTTTAGCGCCTATCATGGATGATATTACTACCATGGACATAGCTGCCATTGTGGTCTGGTTTATACCTGTCATTATGGTGGGCATAGCCTGTGGTAGTTCTACCTTTGTGAGTACCTGCCATCTAGAAGAACCATAGGAATATGCAGCTTCGCGCATTTCCTCGGGTACCCGTCTTATTGCTAGATTTGTGAGCCTTATACAAGGAGCTACCGAATAGATTATAGTTGCAAATACCGCGGGGACAGTGCCCAGACCAAAGAAAATCATAGCCGGTATTAGATGCACAAAGCTAGGCATAGTTTGAGCTCCGTCTAGTAGTGGTTTCATAAAAGATTCCATCTTAGAGCTAGAGGCCATGTGTATACCTATGGGTATACCTATAATTATGGATATTATGACCCCTGTTATAACTATGGCCAAGGTGAACATCATTTCATTCCATAGCCCCAATCCTCCAATTAAAAATGTCATAATTGCATATATAAGTCCAGATTTCCAATCTACCGTCTTCCATCCAAGGAGGAATATTAGTAGTATAAAGATAAACCAGGGGATAGCTTTTAAAAACATCTGTATATGGGACACAATCCAATTGATACCTGCCCCTAGGGCATCAAAAAAGCCTTGACAGTGTTCTGTCAGCCATTGCACAAATAGTTCAACATAGTGTCCTAATCGAATATTGATCCCTTCAGGGAATCCATTAAGACCTTGCTTGAACCATCTGCCTTCAGAGCTGGGATCATCCTTTATCTCTTCTACTATCTCTTCTGGAATCCACTGTGTCCACACTTCTTCATATTCTTCTAAAAACCATTTTGCAACTTCTTCTGCTTCTGCGTCATTATCTTGCATATATGCTAACATCTCACTAGTAAGTTTTGTACTGGTTTCATAGTTTTCTAAAAAACCTACAACATCAGGGTGTTGCTCTGCAAAGTGTTTATTTGCTGCTACTGTAACCTTGACGCCTGGGAATTCACATGTATAGCCGTTAGCCCATTTTGCTTCGTCGAAGGGTTCATCTTCTAATAAGGTCATGTCGTATTTTCCTATTATCCATGTTGGATCCCAATAATAGCCCACCCAAGGTTCGCCTTTTTCATAGGCAGAAACTATTGAAGTGTTTAAAGAAGTATCTGATCCAGGGTTAAAATAGTCATATGTCTTTTTTAAATCATAGGTTTCCATCTTGGTACGTAGTATTTCATCTGAAAGCCAGTTTGGTGGAGCACCATATATCCGTCCCCTACTAGGTTCATCAGGATCTTTAAATACCTCCCAATACTTGGGTAAGTCCTTTATAGAGCGAAGTTCCGGTGCGATGGGCTCTATATTACGCTCTTCATCACCTTTTATTACATAAGTGGGTACGTATAGACCTTGTGCATTATCATCAAAATTCACTGAAAGCTCTACAATTTCACCATTTTCTAACCCAGGTTCGTATACGTCTTTTACATTATCAGTCCAAGCTTCCATACATATGTCAATATCACCTTGTCTAAGTCCCCTTATAGCTATGGGAGATGAACCGGTTATGACATCCGTATTGTATCCATATCCCTTTTCAAGTATAAAAGCTGCGATGGCATTGTGAATTCTTATGCTATCCCAGCCACAATCTGCAAATACAATTGTATTATTCTCTCTATTTGAATTATTTGTATTGTCATGTGCGTAAGACACATCACCACTGACAAATAATATTATGCCAATTAGTAAAAACGAAATAACAATCTTTTTTTTCTCAAAGAATCTAATAATCAACCACTCCTTTGTGATATATAATACTCTATAGAATTTCTGTATATGCTTGGTAGTAAAAGGCAGAGAATAGCGTAATCTATAATATATAACAATAATCAATGTATGTCAAATTAGTATTTTTAGTCTTCACGACCAATGTTCACAAAAATTATCCACATCTTTTTAGGGATATTATTCATATCTCTATATCTACTAGATATTATCTCAAATAGTAACTAAAGTTACTGAATATTCCCACTGTAGTGGTTATAATATAAAAAAGATAAGTTGGAAGGTGTGATTATATATGATAGAGAAAAGTTATAAATTTTCTATTTCAGATGATAAAGCTATCGAGAAGCTAGTTAATGATGATAATGTGGCAATAAACCATATGGTATTGCCAAAAGGTATGGGGCTTCCAAAACATTTTTCAAACTCCAATGTATATATGATAATTGTAAGGGGTATTATGACTATAAAATTAGATACCCAGGACGCAAAGAAGTTTTCTGCAGGGCATATTCTAAATATTCCATATAATACACATATGGATGCAAAAAATGTTGATGATGGGATATTGGAGTTCTTTGTGGTTAAGTCCCCAAATCCAAAGTACTATGAAGATAAATAGATAGTTTGAGAAATAAAAAGACCCTGCAAATATTTGATATCTTTGCAGGGTCTTTGGTCTATAACACAGAGACCTAAACTAGGGTCATTCCACCATCTACAAGTATGAATTGACCTGTTGTATAGCTCACAGCATCAGAGGATAGGAATAGAATTGGACCATTGAGTTCACCTTTGCGTCCAGGTCTAGATGCTGGGCAAAGTGCGTTATACATATTTAGAAAATCTTCTGCCTTAAATAGTGTATCTGCAGTCATCTCAGATTCAAACAGACCAGGTCCCACTGCATTGACGGTAATTCCGTACTTTGCTAGTGATACGGCCATACCAGTGGTAAGCCCAACTACGGCACTCTTAGAAGCATTATAGGCATGGCGAACTAGTGGTTCGGCTTTGTCAGCTATCACTGCATTGACAGAAGCAGTATTTACAATTCTTCCATATTTGCGTTCTTTCATATGGGGAACAACATATTTAGACATCAAAAATATACCTTTTACATTTACATCCATAGCCATATCCCATTGTTCTACGGTCATATTCTCCACTGAACCTGCAAAAGCGACTCCAGCGTTGTTTAATAAGATATCAATTTTACCATAATGTTCTAGGACTTCTTCAACAGCATTTTTTACACTTTCTTCGTTGGATACATCGCATTGTACTGCAATTGCGTTTTTGCCGGTAGCTTTTATTTCATCTACAACAGCATCGAGTTTTTCTTTTCTTCTAGCTAGGAGGGCTACATCAGCACCATAAGCGGCATATGCCCTTGCAGCATCAGCTCCTAAACCACTAGAAGCTCCAGTGACCACAGCAACTTTACCTGTAAAATCAAATAGATTCATAGTTATTTTCTCCTTTACATTTTATATTTTGTATTTGGTATCAAGATATATATAACCAATATCGGCACTAAAAAAACAGACTTTTTTGCTCATGAATAAATCATAGGGTCTATATTTTATTGCCTAAAATAAGTCAATGACATTATTCGAGCTTATAGACTAATATTTTTAGTATTAAACTTGAATAAGTATAGCATCTCATAAAAAGCTTGTCAAAATTTTAATAAGTATAAATTATTTATCAACAGGTAGTGTGGATAACATAGTTCTTATCCACAGAAAACTCTGAATTTTCAGACTTCTATTGAAAAGAGATTTATGTCTTATGAATATTTGTGGATAACTTCTATTTATGGTAGAAACATAGTCCAAGATAGGGTAGATGTCTGCTATGCTACTTGCCATGCATATGATATAATTGTAAAAAAGTATAGATATACAATTGTAATATGCTTTTTTATATACGAGGAGTGATATTGTGGATAAGTTTGATAATATGCTAAATAAGTATGCAAAATTGACAATAGAGGTGGGTGTAAATATTCAAGAGGGCCAACCTCTCTTTATAACTTCGCCGATAGAATGTGCAGATTTTGCCAGACTATTGACAAAGCATGCATATGATCGGGGAGCAAGGGATGTATATGTAAACTGGTATGACGATGAGATCACCCTAATGCGCTATATAAATGCTCCTTATGAAGTATTTACTAAATTCCCGAAATGGCAAGTGGATAAGATGGAGAGCTTTGCCGATGAAGGAGCAGCATTTATCTCTATTGCGGCCTTTGATCCAGAATTACTGAAGGATGTGGATCCTAAAAAGATTGCTGAAGCGGAAAAGACTAAGGGAATTGCCCTTAAGAATTATATGTCTAGAATGATGGCAGATGAGGTATGTTGGTGTGTAGTGTCAGCGCCTACAAAATCATGGGCTAAAAAGGTATTCAAGGATGCTTCAGAAAAAGAGGCAGTGGATAGACTTTGGAAAGCCATATTCAAGACAGTTAGGGCAGATCAAGATGACATAATAGTTGCATGGCAAAAGCATCTTAGCAATTTAGAGGCACGCGTAGAGTTTTTAAATAAGAAGCAATTTAAAACCCTTCACTATATAGCTGATGGTACGGATCTTACAGTAGAGTTACCAGATGGACATATATGGTGTGGTGGAGGAGGCTATAGCCAAAGTGATGTATATTTTGTTGCAAACATACCTACAGAGGAAGTATTTACCCTGCCCCATAAGACAGGAGTGAACGGAATAGTGAAAAACACCATGCCACTAAATTACAATGGAAACCTCATAGATAATTTTACATTGACTTTTAAAGATGGTAAGGTGGTAGATTTTTCAGCAGAGCAAGGATATGAGATATTAAAGGGATTGCTTGAGACAGATGAGGGCTCTTTGTATCTTGGAGAAGTAGCACTAGTGCCATATGATTCTCCAATATCCAATTTAGGTATTATATTCTATAATACATTATTTGACGAAAACGCCTCTTGTCATCTAGCACTCGGGGCAGCATATCCCACTTGTCTTGAAGGGGGAACTTCTATGAACACAGAGGAACTCAATGCTGCAGGAGTGAACGACTCTACGATTCATGAAGATTTTATGGTAGGAAGTAAAGATTTAGATATAATAGGTATTACTAAAGATGGTGAAGAGATACAGATATTCAAAGATGGTAATTGGGCATTGTAATATTAGTGAAAAATCCTTCAGCTAAAAAGCCGGAGGATTTTTTTATGAGGAACACAAAGCTATTAGAGAAGTACTAGCGAGTTTCCCAGATATAAGTGGGAAGCTATAATTCTGAGGCTTTTTTACGGCTTTCAGGTATGGGAACTGGCATATTAGATTGGAGCAATTAGAGCTCTTGGTATACCAGATGAGGATGCAAAGACTTACAGACAGGTGATGCAGCTTTAATACCATAGGAGGTATAGGTGAAGAGACTTCAGGATATAAGGGATATGGGTATGCAACTACTGTGGAGATACTGTCAGCGGCTCTCCAAAATGGGAGTTTTTTGCATGAGCTATCAGGCTTTGACGAAGAAGGGAATAGAGTTCCATATAGATTGGGACATTTCTTTATTGCAATTGACATAGATGCATTTGAAGGGCTTGATAGTTTTAAAAAGACGACAGGAGAAATATTAAGGCAACTTAGGGCTTCAGAGAAGGCACCAGGGTGTGATAGAATATATACTGCCTGGGAAAAAGAATATTTGACATGGCAATATAGAAAAGATAGAGGTGTACCAATAAACGAATCAATTGTAAAAGAATTAATACAGATGCGCGAAGAGTTAGACTTAAGAGAATATATATTTCTATTTGGAAGTTAGTGCTACAAAATAAAAGGTATAAAAACTAGGTAGAGATGCTTAATTTGAGGTTAGGGGGGAAGGCAATGGACAGGAGTAAGAAAAAATATATAATGGCTCTAGATCAAGGTACAACGAGTTCAAGGGCGATTTTGTTCAATCATTCAGGTGAGATTGTTCAAGTGGCACAGCAGGAGTTTGAACAGATATATCCTAAAGCCGGTTGGGTAGAACATGACCCAATGGAAATATGGGGAACACAAATGGGTGTTACAAGGCAGGTTCTAGAGAGCGCCGGCGTAAGACCGTATGAAGTAGCTGCCATGGGAATTGCCAATCAAAGGGAAACCACTGTAGTTTGGGATAAAAGCACCGGAAGACCCATCTATAACGCTATTGTATGGCAATGTAGGAGGACAGCTCCTATAGTTGATGAATTAGAGAGAAGGGGGCTTAACGAATACATACAGGAGACCACAGGTTTAGTGTCCGATCCTTATTTTTCGGGGACAAAGCTTAGGTGGATACTTGATAATGTGGAAGGAGCGCAGAAGAAGGCCGAAGAGGGTGAGCTATTATTTGGAACAATCGATACTTGGCTTGTGTGGAATTTGACAAGGGGAAAGGTGCATGTAACTGATTACTCCAATGCCTCAAGGACTATGCTATTTAATATACATACTTTAGATTGGGATGATGGACTCTTAAAAGAGTTGAATATTCCAAGAACTATGTTACCTGAGCCAAGGCCATCGAGTGAAGTATATGGCGTTACTGATCCCTACACGTTTGGTGGTGCTGAAATCCCCATAGCTGGAATAGCAGGAGATCAGCAGGCGGCTCTATTCGGACAAACATGCTATAGTGAAGGGATGACAAAAAGCACATATGGGACAGGTTGTTTTATGCTTATGAATACAGGAGAAAAACCAGTTAAGTCTCAAAATGGTCTTCTTACAACCATTGCTTGGGGTATAGATGGAAAAGTAGATTATGCTCTAGAGGGAAGTATATTCATAGGAGGTGCACTCATACAGTGGCTGCGAGATGAGCTACGGCTTATAGTGGATGCATCCGATACAGAATATTTTGCATCTAAAGTAGATGATACGGGTGGAGTATATATTGTTCCAGCTTTTGCAGGGCTTGGAGCACCTTACTGGGATATGCACGCAAGGGGAACTATAGTGGGTCTTACAAGGGGTACAAATAGGAATCATATTATAAGGGCTTCGCTTGAAGCTATTGCATATCAGACAAGGGATGTGCTAGAAGCTATGCAAGAGGATTCGGGATTAGATTTAAGAGAGCTGAGGGTAGATGGTGGAGCATCAGCTAATAATTTCCTATTACAATTTCAGTCTGATCTATTAGGTGTACCCGTATATAGGCCTAAAATCATAGAGACCACAGCTTTGGGTGTGGCATATTTAGCAGGTTTAGCAGTTGGTTTTTGGGATGGCAGGAATGAAATTGCAAATGAATGGGAAGCTGACAGACAGTTTACTTCGAGAATGGATGAAGATCTTAGAGAAAACTTGTATAGGGGTTGGAAAAAGGCTGTAGGTAGATCATTGAATTGGGTGGAATTATAATGTAATGAAAAATAATTCAAAATAGATATTCATAGTAATATTATAAGGATAAATATATTTTCTAAATTAATATGCCGATTGATTTTGAGGTTAAAGAGGTGTGAATAGAAACTTGCTACATATGAAGTTTAAATTATAGTTGACATAATCTCCAAAAAATAGTAGAATCTTAAAAAGCAGTATGGTATTGAGGTAGTATGGACGAGATTTTATTAAACGGGAGGATGGTAGTATGGTAATTGTAATGAAGACTGCTGCAACGGTCGATGATGTGAAAAACATTGAAAGGCTACTTAAGAGGCTAGATTTAGGTGCTCATATATCTGCAGGGTCTGAGCGTACTATAGTAGGAGTCATAGGTGACAAGAGGCTTTTAGATGGCGTACCCTTAGAGCTCATGCCAGGTGTGGATAAATTAGTACCGATAGTAGAGCCCTATAAGCTAGCTAGCAGGACTTTTGATCCTGAGCCCTCTATTATAGAGGTAGGTCAATCTCAAATAGGGGGCGACAAGCTGACCATAATCGCAGGTCCCTGTGCTGTAGAGGATGAAGAACAGATTATGCAGGTAGCCAATTACTTGAAATCTTTAGGTGTGGATTTCATACGGGGTGGTGCATATAAACCTCGAACTTCCCCCTATTCATTTCAAGGCTTGGAAGAGGAAGGTTTTAAGTTACTGACCAAGGCTCGAGATGAAACTGGACTTTTGGTGGTATCAGAGGTAATATCCACTGAATTTCTAGATCAGGCTGCAAAATACGTGGATATCATACAGATAGGGGCTAGGAATATGCAAAATTTCCAATTGCTCCGTGAGGTAGGCAGACTCAAAAAACCTGTGATACTAAAGCGAGGCCTTGCCTCCACCATAGAGGAATGGCTCAATGCTGCTGAATATATTATGAAGGAAGGCAATTATGATGTCATACTCTGCGAGAGGGGAATACGCACTTTTGAAACTTACACGCGAAACACACTAGATCTAAGTAGTGTGCCTCTTGTAAAGGAGCTCAGCCACTTGCCCATAATAGTAGATCCTAGCCATGGTACAGGTAAAGGTAAACTTGTAATGCCCATGAGCAGAGCAGCTATAGCTGCAGGGGCAGATGGACTTATGATAGAGGTCCATCCCGATCCTAAATCTGCCCTATCAGATGGTCCCCAATCGTTGGACTTCCAAGGCTTTTCCGAGCTATTGGAAGAGGTCAAAAAAATAGCACAAGTGATAGGCAGGGAGATATAGGTTATGGTCGTAGAAAACATAGGTATAATAGGTTTGGGACTCATTGGAGGGTCATTGGCGAAGGCTTTAAAGCGTTCATATCCTGAACTGTATATTAAGGCATTAGATAGGGATGATAAATCCCTATCTAATGCTCTATGTAACGGCATAATAGACGAAATGTGTCAGGACCTAGAGATTCTAGTGAGAGGTTCTAAATTGATATTCTTGTGTACTCCCATAGATAGTATAGCCCCTATAATGAATGAAATAGCGCCAAAGCTAGCTCCAAATACAATAGTGACTGATGTGTGTAGCATAAAGGGAAGTATAATGGAAAGGGCAAAAGAGATACTTCCAAGGGATGTATATTTCATAGGGGGGCATCCCATGGCCGGCGCTGAGAGTTCGGGCTATGCATATAGTACAGCTCATCTATTTGAAAATGCCTTTTATGTCCTCACACCCTTCGATGAAATGCCCTTAAAAATAGTACAGTTTATGGTGGAATTAGTATCTAGCATAGGTGCATTTCCCCTTATAATGGATGCAGATACCCACGATGAGATAGTGGGTGCCGTAAGTCATCTACCCCATGTGGTATCGGCTACACTCGTAAATACAGTGGCCCAGCTAGAGGATCCTAGTCGGTTTAAAGAGAAGTTGGCGGCTGGAGGGTTTAAGGATATAACACGTATAGCATCATCTAGTCCAGATATGTGGGCCAATATAGGCGTTTCAAACAGGAAGAAACTATCAGTCCTCCTCTTATCTATGATAGATAATCTCCAGAGTTTTTACAGCCTTTTAGACAGGGGAGACGAGGAGAGAATAGAGGAGTTTTTCCGATATGCCAAGAAATACAGGGATGAACTTCCAACAGTTCAAAATAGCATATCAGTGCCCTATCATGAATTATATGTGGATATAGAAGATAGGCCAGGGATGATAGGTAAAGTGACTTCCCTATTAGGAAAATACAATATAAATATAAAGAATGTGAGAATAATACACAGTCGCGAACATGAGCCTGGCTGCCTTATAATGTCCCTATCGAGTAGTGAAGACGTAGATAAGTCTTTGTCTATTTTGATGCAAAGAGGATATAGGGCATATAGACGTTGAAATTTTTAATGCAAAACTATTGACAATATTTTCATTATATAATATAATTTACAAAACTAGATACAAGAGTTTAGACAGCTTAGTTTTAATATTTATAGTGGTTATCCATATGATCCTATGAACAGGAGTAGTAGACACTACATAGTGCTATAGCGAGTCGGGGGTAGTGGGAGCCGATGCAATATATGGGTGTTGAATGGGTCTGGGAGGAGCAAGGCGAAATTCTAAGTAGCCTTTGACGGGATCCCCCGTTACAGGGATAGGGTATTGGCCATTGGTAGTACCTGAAAAGAGATGGATAGGTATACCTATCTATTTGGGTGGCAACGCGGAGGTTAGCCCTTCGTCCCAAGAATATTTTGGGACGAAGGGCTTTTTTAATTTTAATAATGGTAAATCCATATAAAGCAAAGAGAGGAGAAGAGATGAGATGAGACCTAGTTTAGAAGAGTTAGTCAAGATGAGAGAGAAGTACAATTTCATCCCCATAGTGGAGGAGGTGATGGCCGATATGGAAACGCCTTTGACTATATTTAGCCATTTCAAACAGCTAGACTATGCCTTTTTATTGGAAAGTGCGAAGGAGGGGAGATTTGGGCGCTATTCCTATATAGGTATAACCCCTTATAAGGTGATAAAAGAGCACTTTGGAACAGTTGAGGTAATAGGGGCAGAGGGGAGGACGATATTAGATGGTCCACTACTAAAATGTCTTAAAAGTATAAAGGCGGAATTAAAAGCCCCATCTTTTTTAGATATGCCAGATTTTTTAGGGGGAATGGTAGGTTGTTTATCCTATGATGTGATCAGACGCACGGGAGCAGATGCTAAGAAATATGGTGATATGCCCCAGAGCATATTGGTCATAAGCTCAGAGCTCATAATCTATGATCATTTGAAACATAGGCTGTTTATAGTAGTGTTCATGATAGACCCTATAGATATAGAGCTTGAATATGAAAGGGCTCTTAGTCGTATAGGGGAATTAAAAAAGCTAATAGGCGAGACGAACAATTATGAGAAATTGATAGCTATACCAGGGGACAAAAAGCCCATTGAATTTAGTTCAAATATGGAACGGGAAGAGTTTTTGGAGAAGGTAAATGTTATAAAGAAGCATATAGTGTCAGGTTATGTAGAGCAGATTATTTTGTCTCAGAGATTCGAAGTCATTACACATCTTTCACCATTTGAAATCTATAGAAGACTTCGCTATATAAACCCATCGCCATATATGTTCTATTTAAACTTCCCCGAATTTCAAATAATAGGTTCATCGCCAGAGTCATTGGTAAAGGTAAAAGACGGCGAGGTTATATATCGTCCCATAGCTGGCACTCTGCCTAAGGGAGATACGGTCGATGAGGACAATACACTGGCACAGTCCCTATTGGATGATGAGAAGGAGAGGGCAGAGCATCTCATGCTAGTGGAGCTTTGCAAATCAGATATGGGTAAAGTTTGTAAACGCGATAGTATTGAAATCACATCACTTATGGACATCGAATATTTTTCACATGTAATACACATGGTGTCTACGATACAAGGGGATATAGCTTCAGATAAAGATGTATTCGATGTAATGGCTTGTAGCCTACCTGCTGGAACGGTCTCAGGTGTACCTAGGGAGATGGCAATGGATATAATTGATGAATTGGAGCCTACACCTAGAGAATACTATGGTGGAGCTGTGGGATATATATCCTTAAGTGGCGACATGGATATGGCAATCAGCATACGAACAGTGCTCATTAAAGGACGGAGAGCATTTATACAGGCCGGAGCAGGGATAGTAAGGGACTCAGTGCCTGAAAAGGAATATATGGAAACCATAGAAAAATCAAAGGCCGTTATGAAAGCCATATGTTAGGGGGGTGGAATGTATGATGAAAGATATACTCGACCAAGTGGTAAACGGTATAGATCTAAGTGAAGAGGAAGCAATGGAGGTTATGAACTTTATAATGGAGGGTAGAGCCACCTCTGCACAGGTAGCAGGTCTTTTGATAGCCCTCAAGACAAAGGGGGAGACAATAGATGAAATAACGGGATTTGTCCGTTCCATGAAGAGTAAAGCTATTAGGGTGGATGTGGACAGTGACTACTGTATAGACACCTGTGGCACAGGTGGAGATGGACTGTCTACTTTCAATATCTCTACGGCAGCATCATTTGTAGTGGCTGCAGGGGGCTGCAAGGTGGCGAAACATGGGAATCGGAGTGTAACCAGCCGGTGTGGTAGTGCTGATGTGTTAGAGGCTCTTGGGATTAATATAGAGCTGTGTTCTGTTGGAGTAAGAGAGTGTATAGAGGAAGTGGGTATTGGCTTCATGTTTGCACCAATATTTCATAGTTCTATGAAATATGCAGCTGGGCCTAGGCGAGAACTGGGTATTCGGACAGTGTTCAATATACTAGGTCCCCTCACCAACCCTGCCCAGGTAAAGGGACAGATATTAGGTGTGTTTGCCCCTGAGCTCACTGAGCCCATGGCACATGTACTTATGAGATTAGGTATAGAACGAGGATTAGTTGTATATGGGAAGGATGGGATGGATGAGATATCGCCATTTACCCATACAAAGGTGACAGAGATAAGAGATGGAGAGATTATAACGTATGAAATAGATCCTGAGGCTTTTGGAATGGAGAGGAAACACGGACGCCTCGTTGGAGGGGATGCTGCCTGCAATGCACAGATTATAAGAGATATCTTTAGAGGGCACAGGGGCAGTAGACGTGATGCGGTGGTTCTAAACAGCGCCGGCGCTCTCTATGTAGGTAAAGTGGTGGATACCATATCGGATGGCATAGAGATGGCAAGCGAGATAATAGATTCAGGTGCAGCGTATGAGAAGGTAATAGAGCTTGCAAACTTTACTAGGAGGTATGGGATATGATCCTAGACGATATAGTGGCTAGAAAAAGGTTTGATATAAGGGGAAAAAAGGCCCAACTTTCAGTAGAGGATATGTTAGATGAGCTTAGGATATCGCCCCCTCCTATTCAAAAAATATCAGATGCCCTATCATCACACGAAGGAAAGTTGGCAATAATAGGGGAGCTAAAGAAGGCATCGCCCTCTAAGGGAGTTATAAAGGCCGACTTTGATCCCATAGAATTGGCTAGGGCGTATGAAGATGGAGGTGTAGCTGCTATTTCAATACTTACAGAGGAACATTTTTTTCTCGGTAGGAATGAATACATCCATATGGTAAAGAAAGAGACCAGCCTTCCCATACTTAGGAAGGATTTTATAGTAGACCCTTGGCAGCTATATGAATCAAGGCTCTTAGGTGCCGATGCGGTATTGTTGATAGCTAGAATTTTGACAGACGAAGAACTTACACGATTCCAGATAATAGCTGAGCTCTTAGGTATGGAGATTATTGTGGAGGTCCATGATATGAAGGACTTAGATAGGGCATTAAAAAGAGAGGCCTCTATAATAGGTATAAATAATAGGGATCTTACAACTTTTAATGTGGAGCTAAAGAACACACAAAGACTCATAGGCCATATACCAGGGGATAGGATAGTTGTAAGCGAAAGTGGAATTAATACAAGAGAGGATATAGAGTATTTAAAAGATATAGGGGTAGATGCTGTGCTAATAGGGGAGACTTTCATGACCTGCCGAGATATCTCTGGGAAGTTATCTGAGCTTAAGGGGTGAGAAGATATGGCATTTGTGAAGATATGTGGAATACGTTCCATGGAAGATGTGGATGTAGTCAATGAATGTAGGCCCGACTATGTAGGGTTTGTGTTTACAGAGAGTAAGCGTAGAGTGGAGCCCCACCAGGGGGCATTATTGTCTAAATATATTGCTCCCTGTGTTGGCAAGGTTGGGGTATTTGTAGACTGCAGAGTGAATGTCATGGAGGAGATAATAGATATGTGTAGGCTTGATGTAGTTCAGCTACATGGCAGTGAATCCATCCATGTATGTAGTGAATTACGGCATGGTAACAGGGCTATACAGATCTGGAAGGCCATGAGGGTGAAAGACAATATAGATATAGATCTTATGGAGCGCTATAGACCACATGTCCATATGTTTTTGTTAGATACCTACAATCCTACGATATATGGAGGAGGGGGAAGGACGTTCGACTGGAGGATAGCAAAGGGGCTATCCTCCAAATTCAATATTATATTAGCTGGAGGGCTCAATATAGGTAATGTCTGCGCGGCAATCCACATGGTAGACCCCATGGGGGTAGACGTGAGTAGTGGTGTAGAGCTAGAGGGAAAAAAGGATAGGCATACGGTAGTTCAATTTGTGAGGAAGGTGAGAGAATGTGAAGAGCGATAGAAAAGGATATTTCGGGGAATTTGGTGGCCAGTATGTACCAGAGACTTTAATGCATGCATTAGGGGAACTAGATAGGGCCTATGAAGATGCCTTGAAAGATGAGACCTTCATGGCTCAATATAGGTACTATCTTAAGATGTATTCAGGAAGGCCCACGCCCTTGTATTATGCAGATAGGATGACCAAAGATGTAGGGGGCGCCAAGATATATCTAAAGCGGGAGGATTTAAACCATACAGGAGCTCATAAGATAAACAATGTCATGGGGCAGATACTTCTCGCCAGACGCATGGGTAAAAGACGTATAATAGCAGAGACCGGCGCTGGCCAGCATGGCCTTGCCACAGCAACGGTGGCTGCTATGTTTGACATGCCCTGTGAGATCTTTATGGGGGAAGAGGACATAAAGAGACAGGCCCTAAATGTATTTAAAATGGAGCTTCTAGGTGCCCAAATAAATAGTGTTAAATCGGGGACTGGTACCTTGAAAGATGCAACAAATGAAGCAATACGTCACTGGGTAGCCTGTGTCAAGGATACCTATTATGTAATAGGCTCAGTTGTAGGCCCCCATCCATATCCAAGTATGGTGAGGGATTTCCAAAGGGTTATAGGGGATGAGACTAGGGAGCAAATACTAGCCTTAGAGGGAAGACTTCCAGATCATATAATTGCCTGCGTGGGTGGGGGTAGTAATGCCATGGGTATATTCTATCCCTTTATACGCGAGTTAAGTGTACGGTTACATGGAGTGGAAGGAGGGGGACTTGGAATAGAGACACAACACCATGCTATAGCCGTCGAAAAGGGGAGGGTAGGCGTGGTCCATGGGATGAAGACCTATCTTCTGCAAGATGAATATGGGAATATATCTCCTGCCCATTCCATATCTGCAGGGCTAGATTATCCCGGTGTAGGTCCCCAGCATGCGTATCTATATGAAAGTGGAAGAGTGGAATATAGCTATGTGACAGATGATGAAGCAATTTCGGCCTTTAGATATCTCTCTACTATGGAAGGCATAATACCAGCCATAGAAAGCGCCCATGCGATAGCATATGGGATGGAACTAGCGGCAAAGTTAAATAGGAGAGATATAATAATTTTGAATATATCAGGTCGGGGTGATAAAGATGTCGAAACTGTATTTAAGACTATGAGGGAGGTCTTGGTATGAGTAGAATAGATGAATGCTTTAAAAGGCTTGATAGAGAAGGGTGCAGGGCGCTTATGCCCTTTATAACAGCGGGTTATCCTCGCCTTTCTATGCTTGAGAAAGTGGTGGTGGCACTTGAGGACGCCGGCGCTGATATGATAGAGATAGGTATACCTTTTTCCGATCCATTGGCAGATGGCCCAATTATACAATATGCCAATCACAGAGCCCTACAGCAAGGGGTGAGTCCACCAGCCATATTAGATGAGATAGGCTCATTTAGAGTTAGAGTGAATATGCCCATATTACTACTTGTGTATTTTAATACTATGCTGAGCTATGGAGTGGATGACTTCTTATCCCACTGCAGAAAAGTAGGGGTAGATGGTCTTATAATCCCCGATATCTCCAAGGAGGATAGAGAAGATATATTCATATCTGCAGGGGATATTGATTTGATTCCCATGGTGGCACCCACATCTCATGAGCGTATAGGGAATATAGTTAAAAATGGGAGTGGCTTTGTGTATTGTGTATCATCCACAGGTGTGACAGGCCCTAGAGCTAGCTTTGATGAGGATATACTGCATTTTCTCCAGGATGTAAGGCGTCAAAGTCATATCCCCATAGCAGTGGGTTTTGGAGTAAACAATGAGAGGCAGGTGAAATATTTAAAACCCTACTGTGATGGCATTATAATAGGCAGTGCCCTTATTCAGAAGATGATAGATTATGAAGATAGCTCTAGGCTCATAGAAGAGATAAAGGACTATATAAAAGGTATGAGTTCTGCACTAGATATGTAAAGGAATATAATATTAAATTTTTTAGATAATGAGTACCAAGTGCCTCAGAAACACCTTAGAAAAGATTTTTGACTGATATAAGATAAAGAGATTTTTTACTTGGCTAGTACAAAGATGTATAATTATATAGTGCAGGGTGCAATTGGAAGAAAGAGCTATTAAAGGGGGTATGGAGTATGAGTACGAAGATTCAAAATATCATTGATGCATTGACAGCCAAAGGAATTTCAAGGGAAGAAACAGTTGACAAACTTGAATTTGGGGATCCAGATACAATAGTAACAGGAGTAGCTACAACTTTTTTGGCAACTCAAGAAGTGATTGAAAAGGCAAGGGAATTGAAGGTCAATTTGATTATTACTCATGAGGGCATATTCTACAGCCATTGGGATAAGACGAGGATGTTGCAATCAGATCAAGTTTATAATCAAAAGCGAAAGCTGATTGAAGAGAGTAAAATAGGGATTTTCAGATATCATGATTACATACACGATCATAAGCCTGATGGTATTATGACAGGATTATTGAAGACATTAGATTGGGAAAAATTCGAAGTAAAAGACAAGCAAATAGCATCTGTATTAGAAATTCCTACGATGACAGTGGAGGAGATAATTCTTCATTTAAAGAGACAACTTGGTGTTGAGCATATACGCTACATTGGAGATCTAAAAATGCCCTGTAGCCGTATTGGTCTACTGGTAGGATATAGAGGCACAGGAGACCTGGCAATAAATTTAAATAGTAAAGAGGATTTGGAGTTAATTATCTATGGAGAGGGCCCAGAGTGGGAAACGCCTGAATATATAAGGGATGCTGTACAACAAGAGAGACAAAAGGCATTAGTTGTGTTAGGGCATGGGGAAAGCGAAGCACCTGGTATGGAATATCTAGCTCATTGGCTTCAAGACCAATTTTCCGACATTCCCGTTTATTTTATTCCTCAGAAATCGATTTTCCAAATTATTTAGACGAAAGTGATGAGGCAACAGTTTTAATCCATTTAAACTGATGTTTTATTCTGCAGATTATGGGTATCAATATAATATGGTAATTTATAATACAGAGGGGGTTTTAATGTGGATAAATTTGTATTTCAAAGTCCAACAAAGATAGTATTTGGTAAAGATGCTGAGATGGAAGTTGGCAAAGAAGTACGGGCACTAGGCAAAAAGGTATTGCTCCACTATGGTGGAGGTAGTGTAAAAAAGTATGGACTATATGATAGGGTGGTTGAATCTCTTAAGGATGCAGGTGTAGACTTTGTAGAATTAGGGGGTGTACAACCTAATCCAAGGTTAAGTCTTGTAAAGGAAGGTATAGAGCTGTGTAGAAAGAACGATATAGATTTCATACTTGCAGTTGGGGGTGGAAGTGTAATTGATTCATCAAAGGCCATCGCTGTAGGTACGCCTTATGATGGGGATGTATGGGATTTTTATTCAGGTAAGGCAGAAATCAAAGAGGTTCTTCCAGTGGGGGTAGTTTTGACAATTCCAGCTGCCGGAAGTGAGGCATCAGATAGTAGTGTGATAACGAATGAAGATGGCTGGTATAAGTGGTCTATAGGGTCAACTCTTATACGTCCTAAATTCGCTATAATGAATCCTGAAATTACATACACTTTGCCACCGTATCAAACGGTCTGTGGTGTAGCCGACATAATGGCACATGTAATGGAGAGATATTTTACAAATACTAAGGGGGTTGACTTCACAGATAGATTGTGTGAAGCAACTTTAAAGACAGTTATAGCCAATGCACCTAAAGTATTAGAAAACCCCGAAGATTATGATGCTAGGGCGCAGATCATGTGGGCCAGTACCATAGCCCATAATGGCCTTTTGAATACAGGAAGGCTAGGGGACTGGGCTTCTCATGGAATAGAGCATGAGCTAAGTGCCATCTATGATGTCCCCCATGGAGCAGGTCTTGCGGTTATATTCCCTGCGTGGATGAAATATGTATATACACATGATGTGGATAGGTTTGTCCAGTTTGCCGTGAGGGTATGGAATGTAGAGATGGATTTTGAGAATCCTGAACGTACTGCACTTGAAGGTATACGCAGATTACAGGAGTTCTTTGGCAGGGTAGGTCTCCCCGTAACCTTAAAGGACTTGGGAATAGAAGATGATAGGCTAGAAGAGATGGCAGACAAGGCCACTGATTCAAATACAAAGACATTAGGGAATTTTGTAAAACTAGATAGAGATGATGTGCTACAGATATATAAGCTGGCAAGATAATATTATGAAAAGCTGGTTCTAGCTCTTAGGGCCAGCTTTTTTTATGGCATGATATAGTATTTTTTCTTTAGTTGCCTCCTCTCGTGACATTTCATAGGATATTTTGCCATCAGTTAATACAAGTATTCTATCGCACATACCAAGTATCTCCTCAATATCTGATGAAATAAAAATAATAGAACCTTCATTTGTCACAATGTCGTTCATTATATTATATATATCAACTTTAGATGCTATATCTATACCGCGTGTAGGTTCATCTAATATATATATTCTTGGGCGTGTCATTATCGCCCTACCTAATATGGTCTTTTGTTGATTGCCACCACTGTATGTAAAAAAGAGATCTTCAGGATTACCAGGTTTTATATTGAGATTTTTTATATAGTGCAGTGATATGGTGTTTATGAAAGTAGGATATAAAATGGGTCCTCGTGCAAAGCGTTTTAGAGAAGCAATACTTAAATTTTCTCTCAAGCTAAGACAACCTATGACGGTATTTATAAGTCTATCTTCTGGCACAAGGATTATACCTGCAGCTATGGCATCAGCTGGTCCAGAAAAATTGACAGGTT
>CALKWW010000105.1 GCA_938003945.1 uncultured Bacillota bacterium
TAGGATATTCAGCATTTTTTACCATAATAAAGACCTAAGCCAACTATTTATAGAGGGTGGTGATTTACAATTATAAACTTATTAAAAGCAAAACTTAAATTGTTTTTTGGCAATAAAGGGTTATTTTTTCTTTCTTAATAATATTAATTCTCATATATGGATCCGCTTTCCAGCGACTTGAAATAAAACACTCTAAAGGTTGGCTCGAAGAACTCCAACAAGAGAACGAGGACCTTAAAGAAAGAATGAATAATAAAGATACTACTGAACAAACAAAAAAAATATTTGCAGAAATAATAGAACGTAACACATCCTTAATTGAAAATAATATAAGCCCTGACAAAATTGCTGTCACTACATTTATTGAAGATCAATATGATATATTTATTACTTGCCTAATGATATATAACATATTTAAACAACCTGGGAATTATATGAACTTATCTTCAAATATAAATGTCAGTAGACGATGTCATTTTTTCTCGGATTTATTTTTTAACATTATTCTTTCCATTATATATATTATTTATTCGATTTTTCTATCTATTGCAATTGGTTTGCTTGTTTGGAGTGACTCTTTTTCTGCTTCAATTACTGCATTTAATTATTTACACAATAGTAGCTTCATAACTAGAACAATATGTATTTATCTCTTGAAAACATTTGAATTATTTTGTACTGTCATTATATTCACCTGCTTTAGAAAACTACCTGTTGGGAAATTTTTACAATACCTGATGGGTGGGCTCTTTGTTTTTGGTGGCGTTTTTTTATCAACCTTAAAGAACATGGCATATATAAATTTCTTTTTTCTACTAATATTGATTTAACACAATTTATAATTGAACAACGTAGTACGCTAAATGGGCTAACTATTGAGTTAAGCATTTTAAAAAATTTAATATATGTGATAGTTGTGATATGCTCTACTCTATCTATGTATAGGAAAGTAGATATTACAAAGTAGATATTACTATAGTAAAATAGTATTTTTTGTTTTATGCACCATGAATAGCGCATAATTTGGTGGTGAAAGTCCACTATGGGGCTGGCAGTTGGCAATCATTAGCTAAGTGTAGGGTGTTCATGATGATATGCAATTGGAAGGGAGCGTGATGAGTACAGCCCTGGCTCGAGGAGCTAAATTGCATCAGGCATATAAAGTTGGATAAGTCCACAAGACAACACGAAAACCGATAAACTGCACGGACATGAGGATATAAATTTGTAATAATTACATAGCACCAGGCAATGGTAAAAGCTATTGAGGTTGAGATGTTCATTCTATTGCAGTGAGAATGCTAGATTGTAATAATTTGAAAATCTATATGTATATTTATCTAAGGTGAGAAAAGAAAATGACAGCTAAAATTATTCGAAAATACAATATAAAATTAAATCCAGGGAATGGATGAGATACTTTTTAAGAACATTGGATAGTGTTTACGTGGTTCTATTCCTACAAGTTCGTCCACGGGGTAACGTTTTTTGCCACCTGTCTTGGGTTTAAAATATGTTCTATTGTATCTAATCATCCCAAAGGTTGTTAAAAGTCTTGTTTCATCTTTTCTGACTATTTTCCAGTTGTTTTTTCTTAGCTCGTATGATCCCTTTAAAAAGGTGTATACTATTATACATAGAAGATATCATCCTGTCTTAAGTTGTTTACTTTTTTATAGCTAATATTTTAGCAGGATGACATCTTCTTTTCAATTCTAATGGTAAATTATTGTTGTAAATTTCTACAGTAATTTTATACTAACCTCCACATGAGTGTGGGAAAGTATGGGATTTCTTAAGAGAAGGCAGAACTCTTGAGTACATAGGGAAACAATTGGGTCATGCAACTAGTACAACAAGCAGAGAAATAAAGAGAGGAATAACTACTCAGTTGAGGAGTTCATCAGTTTTGCTGAATAGAAGATTCTAAAAAATAATTGGTTTCTTGATGTTGTTGTAGGCTCATGCAAAAATTGTCCAGAACGGGTTAATAAATCCATGGTTTGTACTAAGACTTTGTATAACTATATGGATAAGGAATTGATGAAGGCCAAAAATATAGATTTATTGGTTAAGAATCGTTTAAAAGTTAACAAGATCCGTACAAGAACACATAAATTCAATTTAGGTAAAAGCATAGATCAAAGACCTAAAGAAGTAGAAGAGAGAGAAGAGTTTGGCTATTGGGAAATAGAGACAGTGATTGGGAAACGAGCGAGCGAACCTGTTATCATGACTTTAATAGAGAGAAAAACTAGGTATGACTTTTTGTTTTTGCTAGGAAATAAAACCAGTGGTGCAATTAGTCGCTGTATAGATTCTCTTAAAGAACAACATAAAAATTTATTCTTCAAGATATTCAAAACAATAACAGCAGATAATGGTTCAGAGTTTAGTGAGCTCTCTGATAAGTTGGCTGAACACGGCGATGAAGCTTATTTTGCCCATCCCTATTCATCATGGAAGCGTGGCACAAATGAAATTATCAAACTCGTTATACCAAAAGGGCAAACACTTAAAAACCTTTCAGCTGCGACTATTGCAAGGATTCAAAATTGGATGAATAATCTACCTAGAAAGATCTTAGGATATATGACACCCGAGAAATGTTTTAAAAGAGAGCTGGCGACTTTGCATACAGTTTGATGGGAGTTGGGGAGGTCTTCCGGTATAATATGCTGTAAGGTCGATCGAAAATTGTATCATTACCCGACCTTGATAGAAGAGAAGAAATGGTTAATCATAATTTTTTCGAGAAATTTTGCATTTAATATTGCAATGTACAAAAAAATTGTTGCAAAATCACTAATAAGCGTATATAATAACATATGAACATATGAACAGTGATTCATATGATGAGAGAAGAGAGGTGATACTTTGGATAGACATAATGAAAATATAGAAGATTTAAAATGCAATGTGATACACGAAGATGTGGTGGAGAGTGTATCAGATAAGATGATAGATATGGATACAGTAAAGGAGTTGGCTGAATTTTTTAAAGTGTTTGGCGATAGTACTAGACTGCGTATACTATATGCACTTTCTCTATCAGAGATGTGTGTATGTGACATTGCCGCAGTTTTAGGAACCAGTCAATCGGCAATATCTCATCAGTTAAAAGTGCTTAGGCAGATGAGACTTGTAAAATATAGAAGAGATGGAAAGGTGATATATTATTCCCATGATGATGGACATATAACTGAAATATTCAGACAGGGATTTGAACATATAAACGAAGAAAAAGAATAGAAAGGAGATTATATATGGATATAAAAAACAATTCAGAAACACATGAACTTGTTCATGGTGATAGTAATGCATGTAATAGTTCATGCTCTTCTTGCGGCGGTCATTCTCATAGTCATGAACTATCCAAGAAAGACAATATTATGTTAGGTATATCTGGACTTTTATTTATACTAGCGCTTTTATTAGATCTACCTAAAAATATAGAGTTTTCATTACTTCTAATAAGCTATATAGTAGCTGGCGGTGGAATCATATTGATGGCCGCAAAGAATATAGTAAATGGACAAATATTTGACGAGTACTTTCTCATGTCTATAGCTACAATTGGTGCCTTTATAGTAGGTGAATATGCTGAAGGTGCTGCCGTAATGATATTCTATAGGATAGGTGAATTTTTCCAAGGACTGGCTGTAGATCGTTCTACAAGGTCTATAGAATCCCTTATGGATATAAGGCCAGATGAGGCCAATCTTGTTGTAGATGGCAGTGTAGAGAGGGTGGCTGCCCACCAGGTAAATATCGGCGACACTATACTCTTAAAGCCAGGCGAGAAACTGGCCTTAGATGGTATAGTAGTAGACGGTACTTCCTATATGGATACATCTGCACTTACAGGAGAGTCGATGCCTAGGCCAGTTATGGTAGGTGATGAAGTGCTGGCAGGCTTTGTAAACAGTGGTGGAGCGCTTACTATAGAAGTAGTACAGGAATTTGGCGAATCTACAGCCTCTAAGATAATAGAGCTCATGCAAAATGCATCGTCTGAAAAGGCGCCTACCGAACAATTTATGACTAAATTTGCTGCATACTATACACCAGTAGTGGTATTTATAGCTCTTGCCATGGCGACTTTAATTCCAATAATTACTGGAGATTACGCATTTTCTACATGGGCTTATAGAGCTCTAGTATTTCTTGTAATATCTTGCCCATGTGCCATAGTAGTATCTATACCTTTAGGTTTTTTTGCTGGGATGGGTTCAGCATCTAAAAAAGGTGTCCTTGTAAAGGGTGGAAACTATTTGGAGGCCCTAAACAATGTGGATACAGTGGTATTTGATAAGACTGGTACTCTTACTAAGGGTTCTTTTGAAATTACAAATATAGTACCTTCTTATGGTGTTGCAAAAGAAGATCTAGTAGAATATGCAGCCTATGGTGAAGCGTTGTCTAATCATCCAATAGCTAAATCTATTAAAGATGCATTCGATGGGGAAATAGATGAATCTAAGGTTGAAAGCTATGAGGAGATACCTGGCTTTGGCATAAAAGCTAGCTATGATGGTAAGACAATACTCACTGGAAACTTTGCTCTGATGGAGAGGGAAGGGATACCTGAGATAGAATCTCTTGGACAAGATGTAGAGGGCACAGTGGTGTATGTAGCTGTCGATGGCGTCTATGCTGGACATATAGAGTTGGCCGATGTAATAAAGGAGGACTCTAAAGAGGCAATTGAGCAGTTAAAGAAGATTGGAGTTCACAATACTATAATGCTTACAGGAGACAATGAAAGTACAGCTATAGCAGTTGGCAATAGATTAGGTATAGATAAAGTGTATGCAAGCTTGTTACCCCACGAAAAGCTCAAAAAGCTTGAAGAGATAGAGAGAGAACAGGCGAAGGACGGTACAGTAGTATTCATGGGAGATGGAATAAATGACTCTCCTGCTATTGCTAGAGCTAAAGTAGGAGTGGCAATGGGAGGTCTAGGCGCTGACGCTGCCATAGAGGCAGCAGATGTGGTGCTCATGACGGATCAAGTATCAAAGCTTGCCGATGCTATAGGGGTTGCTAGAAAGACCCGCAGAGTAGTAGTGCAAAATGTCATATTTGCCCTTGGGGTGAAGATTGGCGTCTTGATACTAGGTGCGATGGGTGTAGCTACTATGTGGCAGGCAGTATTTGCCGATGTTGGAGTAACTGTTATCGCTGTACTCAACTCTATGAGGATATTACTCGATAGATCTTGATCTATGAAAAAATGCTATCGGCATACTTTTCAAGTAGGATCATAAGTGGGTAGCCTATACCATAGCAGGCGATTAGTTGGCCTAGTCCCACCCATGCCATTGTAATAAGTAGGGGAATATTTATAGCAAAATGTAGTACAAAGCCTATAACTACTGCATTTATAATTACTGGGGGAAGGGGTACTAGATATTTCTTTGGCATCTTATATGATAAAAAAGCTGCAAGTAGAGTTGCAAGACTGCCAAAGACTATATCTATAAGACCTGCTCCCCCATATATATTTGCAATGATACACCCTATAAATAGACCGGGTATAGCTGCCGGAGTGAAGTATGGAAGTATGGTGAGTGCCTCTGAGATCCTGACTTGCACTTGACCATAGGATATAGGGGCAAATATCATTGTAAGTACTACATATACTGCAGCAATTATAGCTGCTTGAGTTAGGTATTTTGTCCTTGTCATCTATTATCAACTCCATCTATATTGTAATCAAAGGTATTATACCATTCTTATACCCTTCTTTAAAGGGAAATATTAAAAAACAGAAAGCTGCCTAAACTCTTAGGCAGC